>JBGPMZ010000085.1:0-8065 GCA_041487255.1 Binataceae bacterium (SeqCode)
CGCAACTCTCGCCGAAACGTGGCCACTCTGACCGAGGCCGTCGCGATCGCGTGCGATAAGGGCCGCGAGCGCTGCAATCGCGGCGTCCGAGCCTGCTTCCATCATCGCTTGCGGCACCGGAAAGAAAAGCGGCGCGCGATCGGGATCACCGGTCACGCCGGGCGCGCCGCTCGCCGCCATCACGGTCAGATCCGATGACGCATAGTTGCTTTTCGGACCGCTGTGCCCGAACGGCGCGATACGAATTCTGATCACCTTTTCGGGGATCGTGAAGTCGTCCAATGGCGCGACCCCATTAGTCGCCGAGTCGAATGCGACGTCGAACTTCGCGAGCAGGCCGGACAGCAGCTCCCTCGAATCGACGCTATGCAGATCCAGCGTGATGCCGCGCTTGTTGCGATTGAGCGCATGCCAGGTGAGGCTGCGCTCGAGTCCGGGGATCTCGTCGAGGAAGGGCTCCATCCGGCGACCCGCCGAGCCGGTGAGCGGTTCGACTACCACTACGTCGGCGCCGAGCGCGGCAAGCACATTGCCCGCCTGCATGGTTTCCGGCGCGGAAATCTCGAGCACGCGAATATCGCTAAGCATGACGCCGCATCAATCGCATGCTGCCAGGAAGCATCGAGGCTGGAGCAGAGAGTGGCATGAGCGGTCTGGCGTGTGACATTTTTGTTGACTAACAATTGCGTTACCCTACCCAGGAACTCAAGAGCGACGAGAGGTTAGTCATGCCCGAGCAGGTCCTCGCGCAACCGGCGCTGTATACGGCAGGGGATGCGCCGAAACTCAACGGCGGCCGCTGCAAAAAGTGCGGCTACGTCTTTTTTCCTCCGCAGACGTACGGATGCGAATTCTGCGGCGCTATGGGCGACCAGCTCGAACCAATCGCTCTAGCGGGACTTGGCAAGTTGCAGTCTTTCGCCACCGTGCATCTCCATCAGGATCGCAGCGGCAAGGGGTTGCAGGCGCCGTTCACGGTCGGACTAATCGTCCTCGACGATGGCCCGGCAGTCCGTTCGATTCTGAGCGCGCCGACCGATGAAGGACTTCGCATCGGCGACCGGATGCATTCGGTGCTCGCGCCGGCCGGCGCCAACGATGACGGAAAACAGATTGTAGAACTTCGCTTCGCGAAGACGGAGGCGGCGCGATGAAGAAGACCATCCGTGATATGCGTCCCGTTTACGTAGTCGGGATCGGCCTGCACAAGTATCAGTACATGAGTGACACCACCTTCGTGACGCTCGGACTGACCGCGGTCCGCGAGGCGCTGCGCGACGCCGGTATCGAATTCCCCGACATCGAATCCGCCTACACCGGCACCGCATTGATCGGGATGGCGGTGTCGCGTCCGATCCTGCGCCATCTCGGCGCGAGCGGAATTCCGATGGCGCAGGTTGAAAATGCCTCAGCCTCGGGCTCGACCGCGTTTCGCCAGGCGTGCCTCGATGTCGCCGGTGGAATCAGCGACGTGTCGCTTGCGATCGGCGTCGACAAACCCGCGATGCTGAGCGCCGCGGCGGGCAAGGCCAACATCCGCGACCTGGTCGGCTCGCGAGTGGTTCCATTCACTCATTTTGCGCTGCTGGCCAACGAATACATGAATCGCTACGGCGTCAAGCCCGAGCAGGTCGCCGCGGTGGCCGTGAAGAACAATCGCAACGGCGCGCGCAATCCCTACGCGCAGCGCCAGAAGGCGGTGACGCTCGCCGAAGTGATGGCGGGTCCGCCGATCTCAGGAAGCCTCACACGACTGCAGTGCTGTCCGATCGGCGAGGGCGCCGCGGCCATCGTGGTGGCGTCCCAGGATGCGATCGCGAGGCTCGGTATCGATCGATCGCGCGCGGTGAAAGTGATCGCCTCGGTGACGCGCACCGAGCGCGTCTATCGTGGCGCGAAAAACTTCGACGCCGAACTCACGCGCGAAACCGTCGCGCAAGCATATGAGGAGGCGGCAGTCGGGCCGAAGGATCTTGACCTCATCGAGTTGCATGACGCCTTCACCATCGAGGAGCTGCTCTACGTCGAGGCGATGGGGCTTTGCGGCGAGGGCGAAGGCGCGGCACTGATTGGGAGCGGCGCGACCGACATCGGCGGAAAATGCGCGATCAGCGCGTCGGGTGGGTTGCTCGCGATGGGCCACCCGATCGGGCCCACCGGCGCCGGTCAGGTCGTGGAGATCACGCGACAGCTTCGCGGCGAGGCTGGCCCGCGTCAGCATCCGAACGCACGTATCGGGCTTGCGCACATGGTGGGTATCGGCGCGGTCTGCGTGGTGCACATCCTGCAGAAGGGCGCTTGATGAACAATCGGCGCCTGCCGGAAAACATCGCACGGCGGCTGAGGCTACCGCTGATCGCGGCCCCGATGCTCGCGGTGTCCGGCCCGGACCTCGCGATCGCGGCGTGCCGCGCTGGAGTTATCGGTGCGTTCCCAGTCGCAAACGCTCGCACCATCGACACGCTTGATGCGTGGCTGACTAGGATCACAGAAGCACTCGATCGCGGGGAGCGGGAAAGTCCCGATCGGCCACCGGCGCCGTTCTGCCCCAACCTCATCATCAAGCGCGCGGAGATGAAATCGGAACTCAGCTGCCTGGTGCGCCACAAAATCGAACTGGTGATCACCAGCGTCGGCTCGCCCACCGAGGCTATCGGTCCACTGCACGACATCGGATGTACGGTCTTCGCGGATGTGGCGACGATTCGGCATACCGAGAAGGCGATCGCCGCGGGTGTCGATGGATTGGTGCTCCTCACCGCCGGTGCAGGCGGTCAGACCGGATGGCTCAATCCGCTCGCCTTTGTCCGCGCAGCGCGTGCGATGTTCGAGGGCCCCATCGTGCTGGCCGGCGGCATCAGCGATGGCGCCGCGCTGTGGGCAGCGGAGGTCCTCGGATGCGACCTGGCATACATGGGAACCAAGTTCATCGCGACGCGCGAGAGCATGGCCCCGGAGGCATACAAGCGGATGCTGGTCGAATCGGACATGGACGACGTGATGCTCACCCAGGCGTTCACCGGCCTCGATACCAACATGCTGACGCCTTCGATGATCGCGGCAGGACTTGATCCGAAAACGCTGCCGCCCCGCGTATCGATCGAGGAGGCGGCGCGCAACTTCGGCAGCAAGGGCGGGATGGGCGGGCCGCGCCGATACAAAGACATCTGGAGCGCGGGTCATTCGGTATCGGGCGTCACCAGGGTGCAAGGCGCGGCGGAGCTGGTCGAGCAGACGATTCGGGAATACGAGGAGGCACGCTACCGCACGCGCGCCATGCTGTGAGACTTCGAATCGTCTTTCGAGGCGAGAAAAATTCCATAGGCGATCGCCATCGCGAGCGCGACCAGATTGGCCAGCGCGATCACACTCGCAGCGGAGTCGTGTTGCGCCAGATTCGTGATGTGATTGAGGTATCGCAACGTGATGATCTGGTTGACCAGGAACGTAATTGTAAGAATGGCAAACATTATCAACGTAGCCCACGAATCCATTGCGAGCGGCGTCATCAGGGCCAGCGCGAAGTATAGGTAGCGTTCATGAATCCGGGTTGGGAGCACGAAGAAACCCAGGTACGCGAGAAATGCCGCATACAGCAGGACTCGCGGCGATCGCTCGCGCCACACGATGAAGATGGCCACCACATAGAGAGCGCCCATCAGCAGCATTCCGATGCTGAAGGCCGAGACGCCCAGAAGTGTCGTCGAATCTCGAATTCGCATGCCCACCGCGAGAGCCATCAGATTGAACGCGTTTAACGATGTGTAGGGAAAGTATTCGGCTGAGCTCGCGATGATATTGGCGAGGAAGTCCCACGGTCTGCCGATCTGGAACGGCGCAAACGCGACGATCACCGTCGCAAGAAACGCCAGCGCCGTTACAACCCAATCGCGGATTCGGCCGTGAAGCAGGATCCAGGTCGCAAGGATCGGCAGGACGATCACGCCCTGCAACTTGACGACTACTGCGAGAGCGGCGGCGGCGCCGGCAAGTACGAAGTTCCCCTGCCATGCCATCAGCGCGGCGAGCATGACGGGGAGAGTGAGTGCCGAATCATTCTGGCCCCATACCACCGAGGTAAAGATGAGCGCAGGGTTGAGCGCGAAAAGCATTACCGCGCCAAGCTCGCGCCGGTCACCAAGCCTGCGACGCTCACTGCCAACGACTCTTGGCCACGCGAATATGACGAGTCCCAGGAGAAAGTCCGCGATGAGCGGCGGAATTCTGATGAGCACTCGGAGCGCCGATACAATCGGGGGCGTCACGTCAGGGCCGAGGTAAAAGTCGCGCGCCCCGGCGACCATCGCCCACAGCGCATACAGATAGCCCGGCATGTATCTGCAAACGAACCTGGGGTCGTAGACCCGCCAGGGATTGCGCGCCATCACCTCTCCCCACATCAGAAATTGGAAAATGTCCTGCGGGTATCCCGCGAAGAGAGGCAGCAGGAGGCATTTGATAATCGCAATCGATGCGAGCAGTCCGGCAACCAACAACAGGTCGCGCCGACGCTCCAGCCATAGCGGCTTTAGCGCCGCGAACATCGTCGCCGCGAGGATGGCGAGCAGCGCGATTCCGCATGCAATCGCTAACGCATGGAGCATCACGCTCCGGTCATCCGCTTTTCGTGTTCAATCCGTCAACCGTGATGACACTGCGATCGGATGGGAGATGGTCCAACTAGATGCTAATGATCCGCAGCTTCGGGAGTCAGGCGGCGGCTGGTTCTCGCGTCACGATAAACCAGCGCGTCGTCGTCGGCGACATCTTCCTGTGCGGACTCGACTATCGAATGATGCCGGGACAGACGGCAGATGGGATCTGCCTCGGAAGCATTTCCAGCGAGCATAAACGCCTGGCATCGGCAGCCGCCGAAGTCGATGTCCTTGCGAGCGCAACTTCGGCACGGCTCGAGCATCCAACTATCGCCGCGAAACGCGTTCAGGCCCGGCGAGTCCCGCCAGATTCTTGCAAGCGAGCCCTCGCGGACAGTTTCGAAGCGCAGCCCGGGGATCACCTTGGCGGCATGACAAGGCAGCACCTCACCTTGCGGATTGATGCACATGTAGCTGCGTCCCCATCCGCCCATGCACGGCTTCGGTTCGCCGGAGAGATAGTCGTTTTGCACGAAGACGATTTCGAGGTTGCCTCGGTGCTTCGGAATCGCTGCGAGCGCGATTTCCTCGGCGCGCAAGTATTGCTCTCGCGTCGGCATCAGCGCACGCCGGTTTTCGGCCCCCCACGCATAGAACTGGGTGTTCGCCAGTTCGAGACGCTGTGCACCGAGCTCCACCGCAAGGCGAATCAGTTCCGGAATTTCCGCGATATTGAGGCGATGGATCACGACGTTGAGGGTGAACGGAAACCCGAGTTTCGTGATGAGACGCGCGACCTCGAGTTTCTTGCTATGCGATCGCGCTCCCGCGACCAGCTCCGCAGTTTCCATCGATGCGCCCTGAATGCTCAGCTGAATATGCTCGAGGCCCCCGTCGCGGAAGCGCCGCAGTTTTTCTTCGTCGAGCAGTGTGCCGCCGGTTATCAAGTTCGTATAGAGGTCGCACCCGCGCGCATGACGGATCAGCTCGGCGAGATCGTCGCGCAGCATCGGCTCGCCGCCCGAGAGATGAACTTGCACCACACCCAGTTCCGCGGCCTCGGAAAAGGTGCGGCGCCATTCGGCGGTCGAAAGCTCGTCGCGCGTGCGCGCGAAATCAACCGGATTGCTGCAGTAGACGCACCGCAACGGACATCGATAGGTGAGTTCCGCAACAAGGGTGTATGGGCGAGGCGCGGCGGTCATTGAAGCAGTCCTCGCGCACGAATCGAGGCGAGAAATTTCTCCACCTCGAGCCTCAGCGTGGCGCGATCGGCATTGAGGAATTTTTCCGCGAGACCATCGACGATTTGATCGATCGAGCGCGCGCCATCGCAGAGCCGCACGATAGCCGCGCCGGTCTCATTGAGCAGCAGCGCCGCTTCCGGGAACAGGAGCATCTCCTGATTCGCTACCGAATCAAACTTGAGCCGCGCCCTCGACGCGAGCCGCGGCCGCCACGTACCTGCGGCGTCCATCAGAGTTTGCGCGAGTCCTGCCACAGCGGAGGCAAATAGCCGGGGGAGACATAGGCGTAATGAATCGCGTCGAGCAGCCCCCACAGGATGTGACATTTGATAATGAGGGCCTCGGCGGCGCGATCCTGTAACTCGCGCGTGATGCAATGCGCGACGACGTATTGCAGGCCGAACTCGGAGTCGCGCGGCGCCAAGACCAGGCGGCCGCGGAAGTAGTCGAGGCCGCGGCTGTCGAGCCATGGATAGAGCTTCTCCAGCACGACGATTCGATCGGCCATGAGAACGGGCGCGAACAATTCCGTGAGCGAGGATGCGACCGCTTCGCTAAGCGAGCGCGAGGCGCACAGATTCACATAGGCGTCGACCGCGAAACGCACGCCGGGTAGCACGTAACGAAGGCTCGCGACATCGGCACGATCGAGGCCCGCGGCCTCGGCGAGGCGGTACCATTTGCTGATGCCCCCTTCGGTGTCGCCGATTCCATCGTGATCGGTGATGCGCGAAATCCAGGCGCGGCGGAACTCGCGATCGTCGGCCTTGGCGAGAATCGTCGCGTCCTTCTTCGGGATGCTCCACTGATAGTAAAAACGATTTTCGATCCACGCCTGCAGTTGCCGGCGGGTCAGCTTGCCCTGATGCATCAGGACGTGAAACGGATGCTTATCGTGATATGCGGCCGCACCGATCGCGCGCAACCTCGCGATAAAAGCCTCGGGCGAGTCGGCCGGCAAAACCTCGGCGAGGGATCTACTTACTTCTTTCATTGGCGTCTCACCGCGAAGCTACAGCGTGAAATCCATGCCGTCCTCGGCAACCTCCCATCCCGCACTCTCTATCTCGCGACGCTCGGCCGAGGTCTCATCGAGGATGGGATTGGTGTTGTTCACATGAGTATAGACCTTTCTCGCGCGAAGATGGCTGAGGCGCGCGAGGCTCCCGTCGGGGCCGCCGATGGGAACGTGTCCCATCGCCAATGCGGTCCGCGTTCCGACGCCGCGGCGCTCCATCTCGTCATCCGACCAGAAGCTTCCATCGAACAGGATGCAGTCGCACTTCGATGCCGCCGCGACTAATTCCTCGTTGATATGTTTGATGGCTGGCACATAGAGAATCGAGGCGCCACTACTACTGTCTACTACAGTGTATGATACAGTTGCTCCGGCGAGGCTATCAAACGGCGTTCTAACATATGTGGGTACCTTCCCGTCCACGTAGATCGCTTCGAAGCTCACCCCCACTTCTCGACATCGCGTCGATTCGCGATTCTCCACCCTCTCCCAACGAAACCTCGATGGCTGGATGAGGCCCCCGAAAATCGGGTTCGACTCGAATACCCAATCGAACACCCGCTGCGTGCAATGGAGCCGGATGGGTTCGTTTTCGCGCAGCGACAACAATCCCGTGACATGATCGAGTTCCGCATCGGTGAGCAACACCGCGGCGATCGATGAGCCTCTCGCGCTCTCTTTAGGAAGCAGCTCTGGAAATGACGAAATCTGTGCTCGAAGATCGGGGCTCGCGTTCAGCAGCATCCATTGCGAGCCCTCGCGCGAGCCATCGCCGGTTCTATCACCGGTGATGGCGATGGAGCACTGGGTGCGCGGCTTCGCGCGCAGTGTTCCGGCCCTCAGCCCGCGGCAATTCGGGCAGTTGCAATTCCATTGCGGAAAGCCACCGCCCGCCGCGGAGCCAAGGATACGGACCCGCACAAATGCCGAGGCTTACGACCCTGGATTGGCTTCGGAGGTCGCCTCGCCGATCACCGGGCGATTCGGAATCCGAACCTTGCCGGTTTCCGGCAGCGCGGAACTGTAGCAGTTGATCTCCGCATCGCAGCGGATTTCGACGAACTCTGGCGTTTTCCAATCGTTCATAAGCTCTTACCCCGTTTCGGCATTATAGGTGATGCTTTTCTCCTCAAGCAACCGAAATTTCTCCAGCTCGCTATGTTGATGGGCGCAACAGGATCGGATGCGCTCCCGCCGAGGGCGGA
>JBGPMZ010000086.1:0-7991 GCA_041487255.1 Binataceae bacterium (SeqCode)
ATCAGCATCATGACCACGCCGGACACGATTTCGCCCTTCCCGTCGCGCGTGACCGCGCCCTGCCGGATTCGCGGTGCGAAGGCCACCCGGCCCAGGTTGCGGATATAGATCGGCACTCCGTTGCGGTTTCCCACCACGATCAATTCGATGTCGCTGAGCTTCTTGATCAGGCCGGTGCCGCGGATGATCTCCTGCTCGCCGCCATGCGCCAGATAGCCGCCACCGGTGGCCGCGTTATTTTTTTGCAGTGCGTTGAACACCGCCGCGAGCTTGATTTGGTACGCGACCAGCGCGTCAGGATCGAGCTGCACTTCGAAGGTCTTGAGCTCGCCACCGTAACTATCAACCTCGACCACGCCCGGAATCGACTTGAGCTGCGGCGTGATCTGCCAATCGAGAATCGAGCGGAGCTCCATCGCCGAGCGGTGGCGGCCGGCGACCTCGAACTGGAAGACTTCGCCTAGCGACGTCGAAACCGGCGCCATCTGGGGTATGCCATAACCATTGGGAATTAACTCGCGCGCTGCAGGCAAGCGCTCCATCACCAGCCGGCGTGCGAAGTAGACGTCGTACTTCTCAGTGAAGTAGACCCACACCGATGACAGCCCGAAACTCGAAACCGAACGGATCTCGGTGATGCCGGGGAGCCCACGCATCGACACCTCGACCGGAAAGGTGATGAACTTTTCGATTTCCGGCGGCGCGAGGCCCGGCGCCTTGGTCACGATCTGCACCACGTTGGGGGTGACGTCGGGAACCGCGTCGATGGGCAGGATCAGCATCGCGCGGATTCCGACTCCGATGAGGACCACCGCGACGATCATAGTCATCAGGCGGTTTTCCAGCGCCGCTTTGAACACTCGCTCAGTCATGCTTCAGTGCGCCGCGACCTGGTTGAGTGCCATCGCCTTGAGCGGCAGGCCGCCTTGCGCCACCACCTTGTCGCCCTCGTGCAGGCCCGAAAGGATCTGAACGTCGTCGCTGCTGACTTCGCCGACCTCGACCGGGGTAACCGCGAAGCGCTCCCCATCCAGTCCGACGAAGACCGACTTCCTGCCCTCGATGTCGAAAATCGCCGAGGCCGGTACGCTAAGAACCGAACCATTCTTGCCCGGGGTCGCGATCCGGGCGTTGGCGAACATACCGGGTTTCAGGCGATGACCGGGGTTCGGCACATCGATGCGGGCAATGACGGTGCGGGTCGAACGATCGACGGTATCGCCGATGCTTGCGACGGTGCCGGTGAAGCGCTCATTGGGATATGCCGCGACGGTGACGACCGCTGACTCACCAACCCGCAGGATCGCGAGGTCGTGCTCGAAGATGTCGACCAGCACCCGGATACGATCGAGATTCATGATGGTAAGAACGTCGGCATCTTCCTGGATGATGGCGCCGGGCGTCAGATCGCGTTTCACCACAGTTCCCGCGATTGACGAGATCAGGGTGAATTCGGACAGCGGCTGCGATTGCCTGTTCGACCATCCGATCCGGTCGATATCCGCCTCCGGAATCAGCGCGCGCAAAAATTCCCGCGCGGCCTGAAATTCAGCCAGCGCGGTGTCGTGTTCGCCGCGCGCATTGAGGACATCTTTCTTGGAGGCGATCTTGTCGCTGTAGAGTTTCTGCTCGCGGTCCAGATGTTCCCTGGCGATCGATTCGAGCGACTTCGCCTTGAGGTAGTCGGTCTTGGCCTTGCCCAGCTCGATGCTGCTGAGGACCACCAGCGGGTCGCCCGGTTTGACCGCCTGCCCTAATTCTACGATCAACCTCACCACGCGCGCCTGAATCCTGGGCGCGACCCGCACAACCATCGAAGGCTCCGGCTCTACAATCGCGGTCGCGGTAACATTGTCCATCAGCGGTTTCTTGCGCACCGGCGCCATCCTGATCTCCGGCGCCGCGGCGGTATCGTGCATTTCGAGGATGGCGACGCCTTTTGGTGAATCCTGCGCGGATGCATGACTGACCGGCGGTTTGGTACACGCCAACAGGAGGGTGACGGAGAGTAAGATATAGCTGATCTTCATAGGGCGGCTCCCGTCGCGAGTTCCAGGGCTACCGCGGCGGCGTTCACTCCGAACTGCGCCTCGATGTAGCCGGCCTGCGCCTCGAACGATTCACGTTCGGCAAATGAGAGGCGGAACAAATCGATCTTCCCTTCGTGGAACGCACGCTCGTGGAGATTCATGATCTCGCGCGCGGGAGCGATGACCTCTTGCTGATAAATCGAGAGCGCTTTGTGCGCGGTCTGGTAGCGATTGAAGGCGTCGCGAACCTGGCGCCCGATATCCAGGTCGGTCGCACGCAAGCGCTGCTCAGCCTGTCGGCGCTGCGCTTCGATGATCGCGGCCTCTCCCGAGCGGCGGTTGAAGAGCGGCACCGAAAATCCAATCGAAGGACCAAAGAGGTGTTCGGTATTGGATTCATGTCCAACGAAGGTTCCGATGACGGCGTTGGGAAGGTTGAGACGGCTGTTCAAGGCCGCCTCGGTTTCGAGGCGCGCGACTTCGAGCTGACGGGCGCGTAGATCCGGCCTGGTGTGGCGCGCGCTCACCTCGAGCGCGTTCAAGTCGAGCGGCATAACGTCCTGAGGCGCTTCCGGCGCGGGCGCGGGTTCCGGTCCGACGAATCCTCCCAGGATGCGCCCGAGCGCGGAGCGCTGCGCGCGCGATTCTTCCTGGGTCTCGAGCACGGCACGTTTGCTGCGGCCGTACTGCACTTCCGCGAGGCCATAGTCGATCGGTGCGACTTCGCCGGCGTTGAGCCGCGAGCGCGCGGCATTCAGCAGGCGCTGATCGAGGTCGGCCAGATTCTGCGCGAGACTCACGCGGCGCTGCGAACGCACCGCATCATAAAAAGTCATCTTGACCGCCGCGACCAGGAGACGGGTCTGATCGCGCACATTCGCCGCTGTCTCATCATGGTTGATGGAAGCTGATTTTATCCGCAGCGCGCGCTGGCCGAAGACCTCGAATTCCTGCTGCATCGCGGTGCGCCAATCTTGCGAGTTGGAGCGATTGGTGCGCGTGCGGTACCACAACTCGTTGCCGGATACGAAGTTCGATTGACTCAGGTAGCGCGCCTTCTGAAGTTGTCCTTGGGCGATGCCGAGCTCCTGGGTGACTGCGGCGAGATCGGGATTGTGTGCCTTTGCAATCGACACTGCGTCGGTAAGCGTCACCTGCTCAGTAGAAGCAGCGAAGGCATGAATGGGATGTGTATAGGTGAACGCTGCTAGCGCTGCTATGATCAGGCCGGTTTTGAGTGAAACCATCGTTGCTGGTCTGAGAATCCCACATTCTAATTTTGTCGTAAGGCGAAGATCGGGCGGTTCTGGTGAGGACGCAAGCTATGTGCCGCATCGATGAACGAATCGTTACGGCACTAAATTGCCGCGAATTTGCTATGGACTTCGAAATGCAGGCTTCCAGCCATCATGGTGAAATGGGGCATTGCTCCGCCCTCAAACCGAGGTAGGGGATATTTGCCACACCCGGAAAATCTCTCCCCCAATGTTTTGATACACTTCTCAATGGCATCGCGGTTGCTTGATTGCGCAGCACCCGCGTCCCTACTGCACATTCGGGCGTCGTTTTCTCCTCCCCCGACGACGACTTACCCACCCCGGTATGTTCTCGCGGTGGGGCGCGGGTTCATAAAATGAGCGCACCAACGAGAAACGCCCCTCGAACTGGTCGGTGGACCATCGAACCGTACTGGACCATCATTGATCGATAGTCTCCGGACACCCCGTGAAAGTCGGAACCCGCTTCATAGTCGCGCTGCTGATGGTGCTACTGCCCGTGATGGGCGTGTACATGTATTGGAGCGTTCACCGTTCCACTCAAAGCTACGTGCACGATCTGGAACGCGAGTCGCGCGCGACCGCGCGCAGCCTCAGCGCCGCGCTCGAAGACGACATCCGCTCCAATGAGTGGGATCAGGTCTATGACGTCCTCCAACGGGTCAGGGCGGACGGAACCGAGGCGGCGGTGTTCACCAAAGAGGGGAACCTCTGGTATGCGCTGCCGGGTTATCCGGAGCACCTCAAGCTGTCGCCGGAAAAGTTGAAGCTGGCGAAGCCGGACGAGCCGCTCGAATTTCGCCTGCAGCCGGATCCCGACAGCGAATGGATCTGCCACCTGGTTCCATTGGGTCCGCCGAATTTCCCGCTCGCGGGATATTTGCTGGTGGCGAACGACTGGACCGATGTGCGCGAGGATGTGAGGGAGCGGGTCCGGATTTCGGTGTTTGCCGGCGTGGTTACGCTGGTCTTGATCGTCGCGCTTATCACGCTCGCGGTCCGCAGATACATTTCCCGGCCACTGGCGGAACTGTCGCGCCGTGTGATCCGCTTTTCTACCGACGAGGCGGCCGCGCGGGTTCCGATGGGCGACGAAGTCGAGCTGCTGATTGGCGAGTTTCGCAAGCTGGGCGAAGAGTTGGCGAAGGCGCGCGCGGACCTGCTGGACAAGCATCGCAGCGAGATCGAGCTTGAACGCAGGCTGCTGCATTCCGACCGGCTGGCGACGATTGGCAGCTTGGCCGCCGGTCTCGCGCATGAGATCGGCACCCCGATGGGGGTTATCCGTGGCCGCGCCGAGTACGTGCTGCAGTCCCGCATGCATCCGCAAAAGACTTCCGAGGGACTGGAGATCATCATCGCGCAGATCGATCGCATCACCACCATCGTGCGGATGCTGCTGGACTACTCGCGCTATCGCGAATCGCTCAAGCTGACGGCGGACCTGCGCCCCATCGTGCAGCGTTCTATCCATCTCATCGAAACCGAAGCGACCAAACGCGGTGTGCTGGTACACACCGAACTAGGTGAGCAGCCGCTGCCTATCGACTGCGATCCGGATCAACTGCAACAGGTATTCGTCAACCTCGGTATCAACGCGCTCGACGCGATGCGCGGCACCGGTGGAAGACTGACGGTCGCCGTCCGCACCGGGCACGCCGACGGCGCGGCCCGTATCACGCTGATATTCGAAGACACCGGGCCCGGGATTCCCGAGCAGAATCGCAGCCGGATATTCGATCCATTCTTCACCACCAAGGAGCCCGGCAAGGGCACCTGGATGGGGCTGGCGGTGTGCCAGACCATCGTGCAGAGCCACGATGGCGAGATCGCGGTCGAGAGCAGCCCGGCCGGTACGCGCTTCCTGGTGTCGTTCCCGCGTTCGACCCGGCCGATTTCCGGAAGTATCGCCAGCGTCGAAACCGCGAGGGCTGCGCGCAATGGACATGAATGACGCGGGAACAATCCTGGTCGTAGACGACGACCGCGAGATGGCTAATCTCCTCAGCGATGTGCTGCGCGCGGCCGGTTACAGTGCGCGCAGCACCAACTCCGGCGCCGAGGCCCTCGATCAGGTGCGCGAAGATTGCCCCGACCTGCTCATTTCAGACGTGCGCATGAGCGGGATGAGCGGTCATCAGCTTCAAGCGCAACTCCACGACTTGGTGCCGGACCTGCCGGTCGTGATTATCACTGCGTTCGGCTCCATCGAGTCCGCAGTCGAGTCGATGAAGCGCGGCGCCGCCGATTACATCACCAAGCCATTTCGCAACGACGAGCTGCTGATGGTGGTTGCGCGGGTGCTGGAGAATCGCCATCTGCGCCAGGAGATTCGGCGCCTGCGCGGAGATCTTGCGCGCAGTTACGGAATCGGAAATATCATCGCGGCCAATGCGCAGATGAAGACCGTGCTCGACAAGCTCGAGCAGATCGCTGATACCAACGCGACCGTCCTTCTCACCGGCGAGAGCGGCACCGGCAAGGATCTCCTGGCCCGCGCGCTGCATTTCGAAAGCCGCCGCCGCGATGCCCCGTTCGTGCCCATCAACTGCGCCGCGATTCCGGAAAACTTGATCGAAAGCGAATTATTCGGCTACACCCGCGGCGCTTTCACCGATGCGCGTCAGAGCAAGCTCGGACTATTCCAGGCGGCGCGCGCCGGCACCTTGTTTCTCGATGAGATCGGGGAGATGCCGTTGTCGCTGCAGGCCCAGCTGTTGCGCGTCATCGAGGACAAGAAGGTGCGGCCCCTCGGCGCGACCGAAGAAACTCCGGTCGATGTACGCATCGTCGCCGCAACCAATTCCAACCTCGAGAAAGCGATTGCCGAGGGTAAGTTTCGCTCCGACCTCTTCTATCGCCTCGCGACCTTTACCCTGAGCGTGCCGCCGTTGCGCGAGCGGCGCGAAGATATTCCGTTGCTCATCAAGCACTACCTCATCCGCGCCAGCACCGAGGCCGGCAAACCGCTACCGACCATCGAGCCGGCGGCGATGGACTTCTTCCTGGGTTACCGATGGCCGGGCAATGTTCGCGAGTTGCAGAGCGCCATCCAGGGCGGCGTCATCCTGTCGCGCAACGGCAGATTGACGGTGGCTGATTTGCCCGCGAGCATGACCGGGATGACCGCGCCGTCAAACAACATGCTCGAAGATGGAGTTGCGCGAAAGCTCAGCCTCGAACGCATCGAGCAGCAGTATGCGCGGATGATTCTCGACTCGGTCGGCGGCAACAAGACCGAAGCCGCGGCAATTTTGAAGATTGACCGCAAGACGCTCTATCGAAAACTCGGCGAGAATGTCGACGAGGTTTAGGACCACCTCCCGCCACCCGCGCGCATCGCAGATCGCGCCGCCATGCTACGGTAAGGAATCCGCGCGGTGTCGAAATCGGAAGGTGAGGGCGGTATCGGCGCGGCTGCGGCTTGATTCGAATATGCGGTCCCGAATTTGCGTCCCTTCTTCGCGCAATGAACGTCATCGGTAGAGTCACTTGATTCTCGAGAGCCTGGTTGCGATTGGAACCCTGATCATTCTCGAAGGGATCCTTTCGGTCGACAATGCGCTGGCGATGGCGCTGCAGGTGAAGTCGCTCGACGCTTCGCGGCAGAAGCGCGCGCTGCTGTACGGCATGTGGGGCGCCTTCCTCTTACGGGCTGTGGCAATTCTCGGCGCCAAATGGCTGATGCGCATCTGGTGGCTGCAGCTGGCCGGCGCTCTGTATCTGCTTTATCTAACGATCGCGCACTTCGCTTTCCGCCAGCCTGCCCATCAGTTCGACGGAACCGATCATTCCTCGCGCGGCTTTTGGACCACCATTGCGATGGTCGAACTGACCGATGCGGCCTTTGCGCTCGACTCAACCCTGGTCGCGATCGGCATGTCCAATCAGCTGTGGGTAGTTTTTTCCGGGGTCGCGTTAGGAATTCTGATGGTCCGATACGCGGCCTTTCTCTTTGTGAAGCTGCTGCAACGGAGCCCGGAGATCGAACACCTCGGCTTTGTGATGGTGGGTTGGGTTGCGGTCAGGTTGTTCAGCGTGGGATGGGAAAAGATGTCGGCGGCGGTGCTGCTTCGACCGTATCCTGAGCATCTCTTCCCGGAGTGGCTGTTCTGGACCGGGGTGGCAATGCTGATAGCGATCGGCGCGGGGCTCGGGCTGCGTGCAAATTTGTCGGGCGACAATAGCGTGGCGCGTCTCTGCCTACGCCTCGGCCGATGGTGTCAGGGCATGATGCTTCGTGTGCCAATGCCGCGCACCGCGCGTCGCATCGTAGTGATGATCATCGGATCGCTGGTCTTGCTGGTCGGAGTGGCGATGATTTTTCTACCGGGACCGGCGGTCGTCGTCATCCCGGCTGGGCTCGCGATTTTAGCGACCGAGTTCGAATGGGCGCAAAATCTGCTCGACCGGGGGAGAACCTCGATTCGGAAAGTCCTACGTCGCGCCTGATGTCTCCCTTTCCATAACTTCATGTCTCCGGCGCGAGGCTTCTATCTGCGAGTTTGGGGCAAAAGTCGCGTGGGGAAAAAAAGTCACACTGCGGCGTGGAAGTCTTCCCCGAAAACGCGGTTGTGACGTTAATGCGGCACCAGCATACGGCAAAAATGCCATGACCTGATGCAGAAACTCCTCACGTTGGTTCTCTGTTGCTATTTCGGTTGGCGTTCTTCTTGCTCAAGTG
>JBGPMZ010000087.1:0-7991 GCA_041487255.1 Binataceae bacterium (SeqCode)
ACGCTCTACACCACGCCGGTTATCTACCTCTATATGGACAGCCTGAGCCTGTGGTGGGCGCGCATCCGCGGCCGCACGCCAACGCGCGAGGCGCTCAGCGAAAGCAAAGCCTGATCGAGGCTTCCTCCATTTCCGCTCAAGAAGTAGTCTCGCTATCGATGCCCAAGACAACCATACGCGTTGGCCTGAGGGAGGCGAATCGGAAATTCTCAAGCCTCGTCAGGGCGGCACGACAGGGAAAAGTAGTCGTTCTCACCGATCGCGGAAAGGCTGTCGTTCGACTGGTTCCCATACCGGCCTTTGACGGCGAAGATTCTGTCAGACGAATGGTAGAATCTGGCCTCCTAATACCCGCCCGCAAGCGAGGGCCGATGCCTCCGTTCAAGGGCTATCGGCTTCACGGCAAATCGATAGTCGAAACGATTCGAGAAGAACGCGATGAGGACTGATGCCGTGGCCGTCCGCTTTGAAAGGTGCGAATTGGCGGCGAGTTGGAAGGAAACCGAGATTATCCCGAATCTCTTTGTCGGCGATCTTCAGGATGCGCAGCGCTTCGACGGCATGATCATTAACGTGCTGCCGGACCTGATCGAGGGCGAGCCCGCACATGCCGTTCACATGCCATTTCTGGCCAAGGGTTTGGAGTCGCTGGAGCGTACCGCCGCGCTCATCGATGACGGCCTCGCGCGAGGGCGGCGAGTGTTGGTGCATTGCGAAGAAGGATGCGAACGCGCGCCGCTGGTGGTCGCGTGGTTTCTCAAGACCCGCCGCGCGATGACGCTGGACGGAGCATATGCGCTGCTGAAAGGCCGCCGGCCCAGCGTCGAAGATCGGCGGGGATGGCTCGGCATCTATAATCGATGACCGCGACCGCTAGCGCCGCGAGTGATCGAGGCCCCAGATCTCCTTCGCGTATTCCCGAACCGTGCGATCGCTCGAAAACCAGCCGATACGCGCGATGTTGAGGACCGATTTGCGGTTCCACTCATGCTCCCGCGTATAGAGCTTGGTTATCTCGGCCTGCGTATCGACGTAGGATCCGAAATCGGCGAGCAGGAAATACTTGTCGGATTCCAGCAGCACGTCGCGGATCCATCGGAAGAGTCCGGGTTCGTTGGGGCAGAAGCGATCGGTGCTCAAGGCGTCGAGCACCCGGCGCAGCCGCGGATCGCTATCGTAAAAGTCGCGCGGCCGGTAGCTCCCCTTGGTGACGTGTTCCTCGATCTGTTCGGCGGTGAGGCCGAAGATGAAGATATTCTCCGCGCCGACTGCTGCGCGAATCTCGATATTCGCGCCGTCGAGAGTTCCAATCGTCAGCGCGCCGTTCATCGCGAACTTCATATTGCCGGTGCCCGAAGCTTCGGTGCCGGCGGTGGAAATCTGTTCGGAAACATCGGCCGCGGGAATGATTTTCTCCGCCAGCGAGACGCGATAGTCCGGCAGGAACGCCACCTTGATCAGACCGCGAGTCCTGGCGTCATTGTTGATCACGTCGCCGAGGCTGTTGATCAACTTGATGATCATTTTTGCGACCCAGTACCCAGGCGCGGCCTTCCCGGCGATGATGTAGGCGCGCGGGACCGGCGGCTCGACCCCGTCTTCGACGATCGCGAGGTACTGATGCACGATTCCGAGCGCCATCAGCAACTGGCGCTTGTACTCGTGGATGCGCTTGGACTGGACGTCGAAGATCGACGTGGGATCGAGGTCGACATTGGCGATGCGATTGACGATCCGCGCGAGCCGTTCCTTGTTCTCGATTTTGGTGACGCGCAGCTTCGCCTGGAAACCCTCATCGTCGGCGAACTGCTCTACCCCGATGAGCCGCTCGAGGTCGGTAACCCATGCTTCCCCGATCGCCCAATCGAGCAGCTTCGCCAAACCGGGATTCGCCTGCAGCAGCCATCGCCGCTGCGTCACTCCATTGGTTTTGTTGCTGAAGCGCTCGGGCCACAGATGATAAAACTCCGGCACCAGCCGCGTCTTCAGCAGCTCTGAATGCAGCGCGGAGACGCCATTGATCGAATGACTGCCGACCACCGCGAGGTGCGCCATTCGCACCTGGCGCTCATTGCCTTCCTCGATAATCGAAACGCGCCGCAGCGACTCCGGATCGTTGGTCCACACCGACGCCGCGTAATCCATGAAGCGGCGGTTGATTTCGTAAATGATTTGCAGGTGGCGTGGCACCACGCGCTCGAGCAGACCCGCCGGCCATCGTTCGAGCGCCTCGGGCATCAGCGTGTGATTGGTGTATGCGACGGTGGCGCGCGTGATATCCCAGGCTTTTTCCCATGGCAGTTCATGCTCATCGACAAACAGGCGCATCAATTCCGCGATGGTCAGTGCGGGATGCGTGTCATTGAGTTGAATCGCGACCTTGGCCGGGAAATCGTCGAAGTCTTCGCCGCGGCGCAAGTAACCGTGGACGATATCGCGAATCGCGCAGGCAACGAAAAAGTACTCCTGTAGCAGGCGCAGTTCGCGTCCGGCCGCGACCGCATCCGAAGGATAGAGCACCTTGGAGATGGTCTCGGAAACCATCTTCTGCTCGACCGCCTTCATGTAGTCGCCGCCGTTGAAAATCTGCATGTCGAATTCGTTCGACGCCGCGGCCGAGTACAGCCGCACGTAATTCACGGTGTTTCCGCCGTAACCGGCGATCGGCAGATCGTACGGGATGCCGGTCAGAACCCGCCGATCGACCCAGGTCTGGCGATACTCGCCGCGACGGTCGGGACGATATTCGATCCGCCCATAAACCGGGATCTGACATGACTCCTCGGGCCGCGCGACCAGCCACGGCGAGGTTTCGCGCTGCCAACTATCTGGTTGCTCGACCTGGTAGCCGTCGCGAATCTGCTGGCGAAAGATCCCGAACTCATAGTTGATGCCATATGCGTATCCGGGCATATCCAGGGTCGCGAGCGAGTCGAGAAAACACGCCGCCAGCCGGCCCAGGCCGCCGTTGCCCAGCGCCGCGTCCGGTTCCTCCTCGAACAGCGGAAACAGATCCATTCCATTCTCGGAAAGGTATTCGCGGCAGATCTCGAGGATGCCGAGATTGAAGAGATTGTTTTCCAGCGAGCGTCCGATCAGAAATTCGAGCGACAGATAATAGAGTTTCTTGGCATCCTTGCGCTCGAAGGACGCGCGCGTCCCCAGCATGCGCTCCACGAGCATGTCGCGCACCACCAGCGCGGTGGCGCGATACCAATCGTGCTTCGACAGATCGACCCGGCGCTTGGCCAGGGTGAAACGAATGTGATGTTCGATCAGTCGTACAAACAGCGCGCGATTGTGTTCGCTGGTTTTTGAAGCACCCATTCCTGCGCTAGTCGCTTTCCCGAACGCGTCCCATCAATTTGCAGGGGAACGAAACGTGAAACAAGGGCGCAAAGTTGCGCGAGCGGCGGCGTTAGATGAGTTCGCGCAGTACCGACCACGCACCTGGAGCGCCCTCGATGCGGATCTGGCGTGCGATGAGTCTTTCGCGCTCGAGTTTTCGCATCGCGCCATCTACCAGCGCAGGATCGATCTGCAGAATCCGCGAGAGCGAGCGCTCGTTGCCGAAGCCCGCGATCTCGAAATAGCGCCGCATAATGAGATAAGCAGCCTCGCGCTTCGAAAGCGACCGGCTCTCCTTCAGCGCATCGGGCCATCGATGCGCGAGCGTATCCCACACGTAGGTGAACGGCTCGTAACGTTCCTCGACCTTGAGCGCGAGGAACTTTCCCTGCAGGTCCTTCATCGCACGATCGAACTCGCCGCGGTGCTTCGGTTGCGAATATCCGCTCGCGAGCTTCAATGCCATGGTCTCCGAGGCGCCTCGTTTCGCGAGCACGTCCATCACCAGCTTGGCGCAATGGCTGAGCAGACCGCGCTGATAGAGCTTCGCGTACCCACCCGGCTCGATGCGCAAGCGAAGGAACGCCCCGATCATGTCGCGCGCGATGAAGCTCGGGCGGCCCGCGATAACTTTTCCGTAGTAGACCAACCGCTTCGCTGGCAGCGTGTCCTTGATGCCCCAGGTCATGCCGATCGCGTAGTCGTGTTGCAGATGTTCCGGAATCCTGGGCTCGCGCTCGCCCGCGATCGCCTCGCGCAGACATGGCACGCCGAGCCCCGCGGTGAATCCGGCACAGAAGCCGACCTCGTTGATGAACGCGAGCGCGCTCTTCTCGCCGGCGACGCGTCGTTTTGGAGTTCTTCGGAAGTGATGGTCGCGGTGCCTCTCCAACGCATCTAGCGGAACCGCTGCGCCCTCGCTTTGAGTGCGAGGATTTACTTTTGCAGGGCTCGTTCCACGCATCGCTCGAAGACGCTCCGGTAATCATCCTTAACGCCCAGCCGCATGATGATGCCTTCCAGGCCGACGAGGGCGCGCAGCAGAAAGACCGCGTGGTCCGGCGACTTATAGAGCTTGTTCTCCAGCGCCAGCTCGCCGACCTGTTGCGCCTTCTTGACCGTATTGTACGAGGTGGGATCGAATTCGCCCCGGGTGTACATCGGCTCGAACAAAATGCGGATCACTTTGAGCATCGGCGTGGGATCCTGCGCGCGATCGATGAAGCCAAGTTTAACCAGCCCTGCCGCGAGCGCCTTATCGTCTTCATCGAGGATCGCTTTTGCGACCTGGAGGTAGCCTTTTCGCACCGGTTCGGAAAAGCGCCGGACCGATCCGAAGTCCAGCACCCCCAACTTTGGATGATAAGTCACGAGGTAGTTGCCGGGATGAAAATCGGTGTGCAGCGAGCCGAATTCCAGAACCTGTCGCCAGGCAAACTCGGAGCATTTGCGCGCGACCCATCGCCGCAAATCCTCCTCCACCACGCTCCCGAGCACGTCCATCAGCGGATAACCGTCGATGAAGGTCATCGTCAGCACGCGCCGCGAGCTCAAGTCTTTCACGACCTGGGGAATGACAATGTCGGGATCGTTAGCGAAAAATTTCCCGTACTCGGTCATGTTGCGCGCTTCGAGGTAGTAGTCGAGCTCCTCCTTCAGGCGCACCTCCAGCTCTCCGTAGATGGTGTTGACGTCGACCTTCTGGCGCATCACGTCGCGCGCGATCGATCCCAAGGTCTTGAGGAGAATTTTCAGATTCTTGAGATCCTGGTCGACGGTACCCTCGACGCCTGGATACTGAACCTTCACCGCGACATCGCGTCCGTCCTTCAGCTTCGCGCGATGCACTTGCCCCAGGGATGCGGCCGCGAAGGCCGTCTGGTCGAAGTTGCGAAAGAGCTGCTCCGGCTTGCCACCCAGCTCCTTGCGAATCTGCTCGGAGATCATCGGATAGCTCATCGGCGGTACGCTCGATTGGGTCGCTTTGAGGACGTCGAGCGCTTCGCCGGGCAACAAATCGTGGCGCATCGAGAGCATCTGAATCAGTTTCAGAAACGCGCCGCGAAGTTGCGCCGAACCTTCGACGATGCGCTGCGCATTGCGGATGTGCGTTTCGAGCAGCTCGCGTTCGCGCTGCCCGGCGTTGAGGAACGGGCGCCGGAGCGAAGTCCACAGGTAGCTGTAGCCGACCTGCGACGCCAACTCGCCCATTTTCATCGCGCGCCGCGCGCGTCCGGTAGTGAGATCGCGCTTCGCCATCAGCCGTTGTGCTTCAGTCCCACGCGATTGATCAGCGTCGCGGCGAGCGCCGCGCCAAATCCATTGTCGATGTTCACTACGGTCACGCCGCTGGAACAGGTGTTGAGCATTCCGAGCAAGGCGGCAACCCCGCCGAATGCCACTCCGTAGCCGACGCTGGTGGGCACCGCAATGACAGGCTTGTCGAGCAGCCCCGCAACCACGGATGGCAGCGCGCCCTCCATTCCGGCGACGACGATTAACACGCTCGCCGCCTTGATCGATTCGAGGTTTGCGGTGAGCCGATGAAGTCCCGCGACGCCGACGTCGTAAAGCCTTGAGACGCGATTCCCGAACAGCTCGGCGCAGATCGCCGCTTCTTCGGCAACCGGGATGTCCGAAGTTCCCGCGCTGATCACCATGATCGAGCCGTGGCCGAAAGGCTTCGCGGGCTCCACGATCAGAGTCGCGATGCGCGGATCGGGCAGATACTTGAGGCGCGCAATGCGGCGCTTCAAGGCGCGCGCCTTATCGGCCGCCAGCCGCGTAATGATGAGATTGGTGCCGGTTTTCACCACCCGCGAACCGATCGCCGCGATTTGATCGACGGTCTTGTTTTCGCCGAAGACCACTTCGGGAATTCCTCGGCGCATCGTGCGATGCGAATCGAGCTTGGCAAATTCGAGGTCCTCGAACGGAAGATCCTTCAGCGTGTCGAACGCGGCCTCGGCGCCGACCTTACCGGACGCGACGGAGGTGAGTATTTCGCGGATTCTTTTTTCGGTCATTCGCGGCGTGTGTACTCAGAGCGGAGCGGGACCGCAAGATGCAACATCACTTCACGCACCGCGCGCGCGTCGCTGCGCAGCACCGTCACGGTAATGTCGCCGGCCTTGAGCTGCTCCCCGGGCTTTGGAATGTGACCCAGCCGCTCGACCACCAGCCCACCGATGGTAGCATACTCGTCCGCTTCAGGAAGTTTTAAGCCGAAGCGTTCGTTGAGTTCGGTGACTGGCGCGCGCGCCATCACACGCAGCGTGCGATTGTTGACGATGCGGGTCAGGCGTTCGGCGGCATCGTACTCATCTTCAATATCGCCGACGATCTCCTCGAGGAGATCCTCGACCGTGAGAATTCCCGACGCGCCACCGTATTCATCGACGACTACCGACAAGTGCTCGCGGGTGCGCTGCAATGCGAGCAGCACTTCGTCGAGCGGCATCGACTCGGGAAAATAACTCACCGGCCGCATCACCTCGCTCACTGGGGCGCTTAAGTCAGGCGCTTCGAGCAGATCGAAAACGTGCACCACGCCAACCAGATCGGTGATGCGGCGGCGAAACACCGGGACCCGGCTATGACCCTCGCGGCGCACCAACTCGATTGCGGCATCGAGGCGCGTGTCCTCGGGCACCGCGAGCACCTGCACCAGCGGCACCATGGCCTTGCGCGCCTCGGCATGGGCGAATCTGAAAATGCGGCTGATCATGCGCCGCTCGAGCGGGAGAATGGCATCGGTCTGCGGCGCCGAGGCGCGCGGCGGGCGCCGCTCCAATAGCAGTTGCAGATCCTCGCGGCTGAGGAAGACGCTTTCCACTTCCGACGGCACTCCCGCGATCACCCGGAGCAACCCGCTCAACGCGGTTTCTGCGGCGAGCAGCGGCCACAGAATCGTGGCGAGTATCGAGAGCGGGCGCGCGGCCATCCGTGCGAAATCGACCGAGCGCCGCAGCGCCAGCATTTTCGGAATCGCTTCGCCCACGATCAGCGTCAGCGGCGCCAGGATGAACGGCGCCCACAGCGCATAGCGTGGACGGATGCTATGCAGAAAACTCGTCAGCAGCGCGGCCGCGATCACCGTCGCGAGGTTGTTAGTGGTCAGCACCAGCGCGAGGAGTCGATCGCGGTTCTGCAAAACCTTGCCGAGCACCGCAGCCAACCGTCCGCCACTCTCGGTTTCTGCCTGCATCTTGGCTTCGTCAGCGGAGACCAGCGCGATTTCGCTTGCGGCTGAAAGCGCCTGCAACATGATGCAGGCAACGACGGCAAGCGCGACGCCGGCGATGGAAATAATCATCGGCGCAACCTCACCTGCTCGACGGTCGCTCCCCGCACCCGCTCCACGATGGCGTCGAAGTCGCCGATCTTGACCGATTCACCGGCGCGCGGAACGCGCCGCAGGGTTCGCAAAATCAGGCTGCTTAGCGAACGCGCACCCCCGGCGTTGAGGAACCCCGCACCGAGTTCGTCGCGCAATCGCTTGAGGTCGATTCCTCCCGAGACCAGCCATTCGCCTTCGCCGACCTTGGTAAATTCCGGTCCTTCAAGGTCGAACTCGTCGCGAATCTCGCCGAACAACTCCTCGAGCACGTCTTCCAGCGTCACCAGGCCGAGCAGCTTGCCGA
>JBGPMZ010000088.1:0-7974 GCA_041487255.1 Binataceae bacterium (SeqCode)
CACCGCAGCCGGTTGTTTCATGCCATCATGCTATCATGCAAGCGTGCCACTTGCAGCTAAAAGAACAACGGCCTTCGGAGAGTTTCAAAGCAGGCGCAGGGCGGCGCGCGCGATGTAGAGTTCCTCGTTCATCGGGATGACATGGACCGCGATGCGCGACGCGTCGGTCGAGATGCGCGCTTCTCGCGTGCGAAGGCTGCGATTGCGATTGCGATCGATTTCGAGGCCGAGCCATTCGAGGTCCGCGCAAATCCGTGCGCGTGCGCGCTCCGAATGCTCGCCGATGCCGCCACTAAAGATTACCGCCTCCGTCCGGCCGGGGATCGCGAGGTACGCACCGAGATACTTGCGCGCGCGAGGACAGAACACTTCGATCGCGAGCGCTGCGCGTTGATTGCCCGCGTCGGCCGCCTGCTCCAGTTCGCGCAGGTCATCGGAGAGCCCGGAAATTCCCAGCATCCCCGAATTGTGATTCAGGATGCGATCGATCTCCGAAAGCGCGATCTTCGCGTTGTTGGCGAGCCATGTCACGATCGCTGGATCGAGGTCGCCCGAGCGGGTCGCCATCACCAGGCCTTCCAGCGGCGTCAAGCCCATCGAGGTGTCGACCGAGCGGCCATTGCGAATCGCGCACGCGGAGCATCCCGCGCCGAGGTGAAACGTGATCAGATTGAGGTCGCGCGGATTTTTGCCGGTTATCTCGGCGTAGCGCTCCATCATCCAGGCGTGTCCGATGCCGTGGAAACCGTAACGGCGGATTCCGTAGCGCTCCGCGAGGTCGTGCGGCAGCGCGTAAGTCCGCGCGGCGGGCGGCAGGTCACGATGAAAAGCGGTATCGGTCACCACCGCGGCAGGCACCTTGGGCAGGCGCTCCTGCACGGCGCGCATCACACTAATCGCGAGCGGATTGTGCAGCGGCGCGAACTGTTTCGCGCGCTCCAGCGCCGCATACACGGCCTCATCGACGATGCGCGGTTCCTCGACCTCGCCGCCGCCGTGAACGACGCGATGCGCCACGAGATCGAGGCCATCCAGCGGTTTCTCGTCGAGAGATTCCATCCACGTCAGCGCATGGAGGGCGGCATCCTTATGATTCGACGCAGGGGCCGTTGCGTGTGACTCCTTTCCATCGGGGCTGATGAACTTCGAGGTCGCATGCCCGCCGATCTCTTCCACCTTTCCGGAAACGAGAGTGGTGTGGGCGCGCAATGACGCATCGAGCTCGATCAATTCGAACTTGAGCGAGGAGCTGCCGCAGTTGAAAACCAGCGCCTTCATTTGGATGCGAGCGGTAGCCCGGAGAAACCAACCGCTCGGGAAGTGCGCTTCTATCGTAGCATTAGCGGAACGCTTAGCACGTCAGGTCTCGGCCCCAACTTTGTGGTCGGTGCGCAGGGAAACGTGAACCACGCCGCCCTGGCTGAAGCTTTTGCGCTGAAAGCCGCTGTCACGAAATACGTCGAGCATGTGGTGATTCGACACCATCACGTCTGCGACGAATTCCTCGATGCCGCCTTGATATGCGATGCGCCGCAGATGCTCCAGCAGCAGGGACGCGATGCCGCGGCCCTGGTACTCGTCGAGCACCGCGAAGGCAACCTCGGCGGCGGTGCGATCCTGGGTGCGAAAGTAGCGGCCGATCCCGATGAAGCGCTCCTTGCCGCCGTCCATCATGGTCGCGGTCAGGCCGACCTGGTTGTCGAAGTCGAGTTCCGTGAAGCCTGCGAGCTCGTCGAGAGTGAGGGTGCGTTTGGCGCCGAAGAATCGCGTGTAGCGCGAATCGGGGCTGAGCCCGCTGAAATGCGCGAACAGCAAATCTTTGTCGCCGGGCGTTATCGCGCGGATGTGAATCGGTCCGCCGTCGCGCAAGACTTCGTCGACGGCGTAAGTGCGAGGATTAAGCTCCGGATGATCCACTGTAGTGGCAACCTATATTTGCGGTTCCCTATCCGGAAGAAGATTTCCATAGTCGCGCGCAGCGCGCTGGATAAGGTCCCGCTCCAGGTCGCGATCAGTCGCGACCAACCTCGTCCATCTGGGCGAGGGGTTCAGGAACTGCGGGTTTGAACTTTAATTGCCGGGCTCAGCTTCTGTCAGAGCTTCTAACACGTCGGTTACCGTGATCATACCTGCCAGTTTACCGTCCTCGACCACCGGCAATCCGCCGATCTTGCGCTGACGGAGCAAGCGCGCGGCCTCATCGATCGGAGTGTTGGCGGTCACGGTAATGACGCTTTCGCTCATCGCGTCTTTCACCTTGGTCGTATCGAGCATTCCGCTGAGTCGGCGCAAATCGCGATCTGTGATGATGCCCACGACCGCGTGGTCGCTGACCACCGGAACCGCGCGAAAGTCGCCCTCGTGCATTTTCGCCTCGACGGTGGAGAGTTTGTCCTCGAGGCCCGCGACGACCGGGTTATGCGTCATCCAGGCGCCGACGGTTTTCTTATCCGCGGCATGCCCTCGAATCGTCAGGACCGGGCAGGTCGACTCGCGCAGCACAACTTCAGCCACGCTGCCGAGGAAGAAGCGTGAGAAGCCGCGGCGTCCGTGCGTCGCCATTACCACCAGGTCGGGCTTCACCTTCTTTTCGGCGCGGATGATGGAACCGGCCGGCTCGCCCATCTGCACCAGCAATTCGTACTTGACGCCCGCCAAGTCCTTACGTGCGATGTCCTTGAGGCGGCCCCATGCCGTCTCTTCTTGCGATTTATAGATGTCGACGTAGACCGGCATCGCGGTGGGTTGCACGATCATTGGTACCACATGCAAGACGAAGACGGTGCCGTCCGAGCGCCGAGCCAAATCCGCTGCGGCAGCGAGTGCGGCGAGGGAGTTATCGTCGAAGTCTATCGGACAAAGAATCCGCTGATATGAGGGCATTTCTTAGGACTCCTTAAATCGTTTTGGCAGGGCTACAGGAAGCGATTGTCGTGCCATTCGAGGAATTGAAGCCGAACCTCAATTCAGCATCGAAACTCGCCTGAATGCTATCCTATTACCCCTTCGATGTATCGATTGGAGTCAAGACCACTGAATCTGAATGCTCCATCGACTGCCGACGCGGGATTTACCTTCAATCGCCGACGGAACGGCCTTGAGGGTTGACGCCAAGGGATACAGGGGTAGGTGCGTCCGGTGGGGACAACCTCTCAATCGAAAAAAGCAAAATGTGGGCCTGAAAGCTGGAGAATTTTGGATCTTAGCTGGCGCAATTCTCGGCCCAGCGTAAATCAGCAAACAGAATGCGTCCACCGCGCGTGATCGCCGGTCGCAATGACTCGATTACGTTGTGCAGGTAAGCTTATTTCATGGTCGTGGTCCTGATGGGGGTTTCCGGCGCCGGCAAGACTACCATCGGTAAAATGCTCGCCAATAAAATGGGGTGGGAATTCCACGACGCCGATGATCTCCATTCAAACGCGAACAAAGCCAAGATGGCCGGCGGAATCGCACTGATGGACGCCGATCGCGCGCCGTGGCTGGCGAGCATCCGCGAGCTGATCGGGGGTAGCCTCGCAGGCAACATCGACGTGGTGCTCGCATGCTCGGCCTTGAAGCAGTCGTATCGGAAACAGATTGCGCTCGACGCGGAGCAAGTGAAATTCGTCTATCTGAAGGGGAGCCGACAATTGATCGAGGCGAGAATCGCGCAGCGGCAATCTCACTTCATGAACAAGCATCTCCTCGCCAGCCAATTTGAAACGCTCGAAGAGCCACCCGGCGGTATCGTGGTCGACGTCGCTGCCACGCCCGAGTCGATCGTCGAAGAGATCCGCCATCAACTTGACATTTAAAACCCGAGGGTCGTTTACAAAAGATGCGAAGTAATACGATCGTAGCCCTGTTTGCCGCATTTGCCCTCATTGGTATCGGCGCCGTGGCCGGCAGTATCGCGGACACCGCGATACTGCCGGGGAACCATCCGCGTGAAGCCGAAACTCTGACGTCTCTTGGCAATGCCCAACCGAGTCAGGTGTTGTCGATGGAGGTCCGCTTTGCCGTTCGCAATGAGAAGGAACTCGACCAGCTACTTGCCCAGCAGCAGAATCCAGCGTCGCCGAACTATCACAGGTGGCTCTCGCCCCAGGAATACGGTCAGCGCTTCGGTCCGCGCCCATCCGATATCGACGCGGTGGCGGACTGGCTGAAGGGTGAGGGCTTTGCCGTTGAGTCCACGTCGGGCGGCTACATACGGTTTTCCGGCACCGTGGCGCAGGCGCAGCGCAGCTTCGCGACGCGCATCGCGCGCTTTGGCGATGGAAGCACGTATGCAAACGTCGACGATCCTACGATTCCGGCCCGCTTTGCCGGAGTCATCGGCAGCCTGCTGGGGCTCGACAACATGACCCATGCGATGCCGCTGGCGCCGTCGCTAGCACCGAAAAAGGTTCAGCCGCCGGCTTCATCGGCGCCCGGAAAAGCGCCTCAGTCGCGATCCTCCGGCCCCTATGCGCCCCAGGCATTGGTGAATGGAGTGGGAATTGGCTTCGCTCCAGGAGACATCCGCACCTTCTATAACGACACGGTCGCGAGCGGCCGCGACGGCAGCGGAGGATGCATCGCGATCGTCGGTGTGTCGGATTACCTCGACGGCGCGCTGACGGCCTTCCAGAACCAGTTCATGTCGAGCGAGCAGGCCTTCAACGTCACGCGAGTACCGCACGGAAGCAATCCCGGCAGGACCGGTGATAACAACGAGATCGAGGCCGAGATCGATCTGGAATGGTCGCACGCGGTGGCGCCGGGCGCGGCGCATAAATACCACTTCGGCAACAACCTCATCGACGCCATCAGCGGTGCGATCGACGATACCTGCGACATCATCAGTATCAGCTTCACATTTTGCGGACCGGGATCCGGATACGCCGGCGCGGTGGACAAGCTGATGAAAAAAGCGGCAGCCTCGGGTCAAACGGTGTTTGTTTCATCGGGCGACGCTGGCGCGGCGGGAAATCCGGGCAGCAATTGCGCGGAAGGCAATCAACGCAACGTCAGTGAGATGGCGGCCGATCCGAATGTCACCGCGGTGGGCGGGACTCAGTTCACGCCGTCATACGATATCAACTTCAATGATATTGGATATTCCAACAATGAGCGGGTCTGGAACGGCAACGGAGCCAGCGGCGGCGGGGCCAGCAAGGTTTATGGAAAACCGACCTATCAGAAGGGCCCGGGAGTTCCCGGCGACGGAAAACGCGACGTCCCCGATGTGGCCCTGATCGCGGGATCACCAGGGGTCTTCTGGGGCCGTGATTTCGGCGGGAGCGGCGGAATCGCTTGTTGCATCGGCGGGACCAGCGTTGCCGCGCCGATATGGGCCGGCTTCGCGCGCGCACTGTCGCAAGTTCTCGGTGCGCGGCTGGGACCCATGAATCCACTCATATACCAACTGGCCAACCAACAATTTGGTTCGCAAAGCGCCGCGAGCGGATTCCATGACATCACCATCGGCGATAACAGCTTCAATGGTGTCAACGGCTTCAATGCCGCGGCCGGTTACGATCAGGCCACTGGATGGGGTACGGTCGATTTCGACGTCTTCGCGGCGGCAGCACAGGCTCAGCCAACTCCGACTCCGGGTCCACTGAAATTTCCTAAGAAAGTGTCCTTCGGAAGCCGCAAGGTTGGCACCCCTCCGGCGGCGCCAAAAACCATCAATCTCTCCAATCCCGCGAAGAACAAACTCGCTACCAGGATTACCGCCGATGCGACTCTGATGAAGGGCGCCGACTTCACTATCACGTCGTCGGCCTGCACCTCGGGAGTCACGGTGCCGGCGGGAAAGAATTGCGCCGTCACAGTGGTGTTTAATCCCCAAAGCGCGGGCAAGACACCGCTGACCGACGTGCTGATCTTTAGCGACAACGCGTCAAACAGTCAGCAACAAGTCCCCCTCTCCGGAATCGGAAAATGAGGTGCCGCGATCACTTGGAGGGGCAGTCGATCAGCGGTACGCCGCTGCTTGAATGGCATACAGTTCAGCGTATTGCCCGCGTTTCGCCATTAGAGCCTCATGTGTCCCCACCTCGGCCACGTGCGCGCCATCGAGGACTACGATCTGATCGGCCATCCGCACCGTGCTGAAGCGATGCGATATCAGAATCGTGATCTGACTTGGACTTGAGTTGCCCGCCGAGCGTTCAATCCGGGCTGCCGCAGCGTAACGCTCGAACAGCGCATGTTCGGTCTCGGCGTCGAGTGCCGCGGTTGGCTCATCGAGGATCAGCAGCAGCGGCCGATCGCGCATGAAGCCGCGAGCGAGCGCCAGCTTCTGCCACTGACCGAAGCTCACCTCCGCTCCATTCGGCCAGGTCGGCCCGAGCTGCGTCTCGAGGCCGGCGGCGAGTTTCGCGATGACGTCATCGGCGCCCGCCCGCTCGACGGCCGCGGTAACTGCGGGTTCGTCGTCGAGCCGCACCACATCGCCGAGGCCGACCGTATGGCGCGCGCGAAACTCGAAGCGGAAAAAGTCCTGGAACGCTCCCGCCATGCGCGAACGCCAATCATCAACCGGGATGCGCGCCAGGTCGATTCCATCGATCAGGATGCGTCCCTGGTCCGGCTGGTAGAGGCGCGCTAATAGCTTCACCAGCGTGCTTTTCCCGGCGCCGTTTTCACCTACGATCGCTACGACCGAGCCGGACTTCAGATCGAGATTCACGTCCTCCAGCACCTGGCGCGAGGTTCCCGGATAAGCAAACGACACGTGCTCGAGGCGGATACCGTCGACGATTCGCTCCGGCGCGGGAGTGTCGGCGTTCTGCGTCAGCGAAGCGGCGTAGTCTTCGAGCCATGCGAGGCGGCGGGAGCCGTCGAGCCAGATGCCGCGCAAAAATCCGATTTCGCCGACCGTTGCGCCGATGTAGGCCGATAGCCGCGAACCTGCGGCAAGCACCAACAACACTTGCGCCGAAGTTGCCCGCAATCCGACGCTCACATACACGATTGCTCCGACGTAGCCGGCGGCGAAAATCAGCCATGCGAGCGTATGCCAAACCGCGCTGCCCCATCGCGCCGACGCCACCGGTCCGTACCATCGCTCCCACGCTTCGCGTCGCAACGTCACCAGACGATTGCCGATGCGGGTAACGCGCACCTCCTTTCCCGGCGGCGCGGTAGTGGCGGTGGTAAACAGATGGCGCGCCAGCCGGTTCGCCGATGCGCCACGCTCCTCCGCCGCGCGCTCGATACCGGGTCGCCAGGTCGAAGTCAGGACCGTCGGCAGGGCAAATGCCGCCAGCAGCGCGAGTACGGGATCGATCGACATCAACAGCGCAACCGTCACGCCCAGGCGCAGAACCCAGCCGCAGGTCGAGAACAGCGACATGTACATATGGTCGAGGACGAAAACCTGGTCGCGCAGAACCGCCAGCCGATCGAGGTATTCCGGACGTTCATGGTGCGCGATGGTTGCGACCGAGGCCTGAAGCTTGGCCACATGCGATTCGAGCGCGATGGTTAGCCGGTCGCGAAATCGGCGCTGAACGCGATCGCTGGTCACGCGCAGAAACCAGGTGCCGACCGCAGAGATGCCGAGCCCCATCGCCGCCGCGATCACATAGCGGCGATCGTGGCCGGTCACTCCCTCGGCCAGCAGCATCAGCCATAGCGCCATCAACGCGTCGGGCAATGCGGCGAGTAGTGATAGCCCGAAAGCGATCGTCAACAGGCGCGGCTCCGCGTGATAGCCACGTTTGAGCGCGCGCCACATTGCGGGAATCGCCGCGGGCAGATCGTCACGCGGGCTCATCGAGCGCCTCTCCTTCATCACGGCCGTTCGCATCGCCGAAGCGCGATGCCTGCAACTCGAACATGGTGCGGTAGCGTCCGCCGAGAGCCATCAGTTCGTCATGCGTTCCTAGTTCGATTACGTGGCCATGTTCGAGCACGCAAATTCGGTCGGCGTGCCGCACGGTGGAGAATCGATGCGAGATTAGAATCGTGGTGAGGTTCTTGGTCGCCTTGAGCACC
>JBGPMZ010000089.1:0-7951 GCA_041487255.1 Binataceae bacterium (SeqCode)
CATCAAAGTAGCGTTGGATGGAGGAACTGCTCCCCTGCCGACATCACGTCGGCAAATATCGGCGCCAACAGCATTTTAAGCGCAGGTAGGCAATCGGGGCAGTCCGGACTGATTACTTGCGCCGACCTCGCGCATGCGGTTCAATTAGCTATCCAAATTGCTCCTAATTCCGCTTCGAGGCGCAAAGTCGAGGCGAACTTTCGCTCCCCGGTTTGGATGTTGGTTAGGAGGTCTTCTGATGGCGGCATTCCAAAGTAAGGGCGTTCGGGCAGCCAAAACTCTCTTTATCGCGCTGAGTTTAGCTGTCGCATTCGCGGTCCCGGCTCATGCTGCCTACCTCGACGGATTTGAGCAGGGCGGGACCTTTTTCGACGACGGCGTAGGTGTAGTCCACATTCGCCCCTCCAAATCGAATGCGGAGAACGACTACGCTCCGGGAATTTCGGCCTCGCAAGGAAACAATTACGCCCGCCTCCAGGTGCAGGCCTGGTTGCAGAATGGATGCTTCACCGACACCTCGGGCAATTCGTTTTGCGGCATCAACGGTTCGCAGGCGCCGGGCGCGTGCAAGCCCGGTGGCTTGGGGTCGGACAGCGCGGTCAACTGCGATGGTCCCCTGACCGAATGGGGTCTGCCCTACGGCAATTTCGACAAAGGCGTGCCCATCATCGCCAATGGCGCGGCGACGTCGGTCGACATCTATCTGGACGCTGCTTTTGCGGCGGCCTCGGAAGCCGCTTCGAAGGACTATCGTTTCGACTGGGATTCCGATCTGCTCGACAACCAGGGAAAATTTCTCCAGGACTACATCTTCAACGTTGCGGTCGGCGACGGCCATGATTCATGCACGCCCGCGAGCGGCGGCTACTTCGTGATCTCGGTCTCCACCAACTCGCAGCGCTCGGGAGCGAATGCGCACACTCCCGCGAATCAGCCCCAGACCTGCATTACGCAATCAGGCTGGTACACCTTCACTCATACCTTCACCAAAGACCGTGACGGCAATCTCGAAGTCGCCATGGCGGTAACTCCCGCCCAGAGCGGTCATCCGGCCGGGAGCTGGACGATTCATCCGTCATGCCTGGGTCCGCAGATCGCCGACGGCGCGTGTCCCGCCGGATCGACGACCAGTACTCCGCTTCCGTTTGCGGCGGCCGGTTCAAATTTCCTCGGATGGTTCCCCGATCAGGAGATCAACAACCTCGCGATCGACAACGCCGTCCGCAATGATCTGCTGAATCACTAAACGCCATCTCGTGCGCGGGCCGGAATTCACCTCCGCCGAGGAACGGTAGTTTCGCGTCCGCGATAGTTCGTGGCAGTCCGGTCGCCGGCATCATCCGGCCAGACATTGCACGATTACCGGCCCACCCCGCGCCCTCTTGCCAACTACGGCTGAATTGCTAAGACAGAGCCACGACCGCAGCATCCAAGATTACGGCGGAGGACAATCTCGTGGCCAAAGCGAAAACCAAGACCTCATCCAGGAACCGAGCCGGCAAGCCTGCGCCGAAAGTCGTCAAAAAGGCGGTCGCAGCCAAGCCCAAAGCTAGAGCCGCATCCAAGCCGACCGCGGCCAAACGCGCTCCCAGCGCGCCGCGCGAGAACCTGCCGAGCTACGATCAGCTCCCGGTGCGTGCGGGCGCGCCGGCCGGATCGGCATGGGGAGTGTTCGGCGATGATGACGAGGTGGGCACCATCAACCTGCTGACACCGAGTCGGGTGCGGGCGGCGAAGGACTCCATCAAGAGCGGGAAGGTATTCGCGCTCAATTTACCCATCGATGTGCCCAATCCTCCGCTGTTTACGCGCCAGGCGCATCGGCACACCATCAAGAACTTTGGCGGTGCGATGGAATTCGTCCTCGACGACTACCTCGACAACTTCTACCCTCAGGCATCATCGCAATGGGATGCGTTGTGCCATGTGATGCATCCTGAGCTAGGCGCCTACAATGGGGTGCCTAAAAACGAGATAACAGGACGCGGTGGAAAGCGCCTAGGCATCGACAATTGGGCAAGGCGCGGCATAGCAGGACGTGGCATATTAGCGGACATCGCGCGGTACTACGACAGCATCGGAAAGAAGATCAACTTCAGTAAGGCAGAATCGATCCCGCTTGAAGATCTCGAAGCAACCCTCGCGCGGCAGAAGAGCCCGTTGCGCAATGGCGATATCCTTCTCATCCGCATTGGATGGACGCAGTTCTACTACGGCGCGAGCGATGCGCTGAAGGAAGAGCTGGCGCGCGATACGGTGGTCCCCGGCATCGAGGGGAGCGATCGTGTCGCCAAGTGGCTATGGAATCATCACCTCGCGGCCGTGGCTTCGGATTCCCCGGCGCTGGAGGCTCTGCCGAAACCGGAAGGCAATGCGGAATTTCTGCACTTCCATATGCTGGCGTTTTTTGGGATGCCAATCGGTGAGATGTGGAACCTCGAGGAGCTCGCTGCCGATTGCGCCAACGACAAGCAATACGAGTTTTTCATCACGTCGGCGCCGCTGAACATTCCAGGCGGGGTCGGCTCACCTCCGAATGCGCTCGCGATCAAGTAGAGCTGTGTACGTGGAGTGACCGAGGGGGCCGCAATCGCACGCCCTTTTGATCGCGGCTAGTCGGGAAGATAATCCGCGTCGAGAACTTGCTCGACGGTGAATGGCGAGGTTTCGGGAAGTTTTCTCGCTGCGGCAGGAATCAAGCGCATCTCACTGGCGGCGTCACGACGAGCGCGCGTGTAGACCTCCGCCAAGAAGGCCGACACCAATCGACGAAGACTGGGGCTATCTGCGAGCACCAGTTCCAGCCGGTCGCGTTGTGAATTGATAGTTGTCTGCCACGAGATGGAGCGGCGTTCGACTTGATATTGCCACTTCAGCAGGTGAACCAAGATCACCTTGAGTCTGTTTCGCACCTGGCGACGATCGCTTCTGCCCAAGCTTTCGATCTCCTCGGCGAGGTTTTCCCAATCCAGCGTCTCAGGCCGCCGCGTTCGCAGCGCCCGAGCTTGCGCAAACGACCACGCATAGAAGTCTCGCTCGTAGGAGGACTCCGCGGCGACTCGCCGCCGTGGCTTTTCAGCGACCTTCATTGCTCTGCTTGAGGCCATTCCGACTCTCTCTGTATCAGGATGACCCGCGCGCGCGGCGCAGGCAAATCTCGACGTCCGCGGCTAATGGCCCGCTTTCACCATCGCATCGGTGGTGAAGAACTCGCGATCGACCGCTCCCATGTTGATGTACCAGCACTCGCGCTCCGGCGTATTAGGGCTAGGCAAGTAACAGGTCGTTACCTGGCCGGTCTGCACATCAACGCTCGATGCGGCCAGGATGAACTCGCGCTCGAACGGATAGATCGCCACCTTGGCGTCGGGCACCGGACGATCGCGATAAGTCGAATCGTAGATCTGCGTCCGCCACAATTCCCCTCGCCGGTCGTAGCTGTCGACGTATGGATTGAACCATAGCTCGTTGTCGATATAGACGAGGGTTTTCGATTGCAAAATCTGCGAGGTCTTCTCGGGACGCGGCGTCACTTCGATAACGTACATGTGCCGCATCTCCCAATCTTCATTGCAGGTCGTGCTTTGGCCGTCGGTGGGACAGGGACGCGCCGGCGAGGTCTTCGCGTGCACGATGCCGAGCATGTTGCGCTCACCTAGGAATTTGAAGTTGTACTCCTGCGGCTTGGCCGCAAATCCGCCTGCATGATCGGGATCCCACGTGGACAGACCTGGCGACGAACTGAGAATCGTTTCATTTACCCGGCGCACGCGGCGGCTGGTGTTGAGAAATGCCCACGCATCGTCACCGCGATCGGGGTCCCAGTAGCGATATCGTATTCCGCCACTGCCGCGGCCTTCCGCGGGAGAGATAACCGGATAGCCGGCAGCGCGCCACCAGATACCGGTTTTCTTGAAGTCAGGATCGGTAGGCATCGGCTCAACTTCGAGGCGTCCGATTTCGTAGTAGGCGCCAAAGTGGCCCAGCTCCGATTGGTTCTCGAGTTTCTGCGCGCCCCCCGGATTGAACTGAGTGACCTGGCATTCGAAGAAACGCAGGTCGGCATCATCGGTCGAGATGGGGCGGAAGTTCGAGTTCCACATGATCTTGGTCGCGACGTAGGGATCGTTCGAATCGAGCAGCGGAAACGGCTGTCCCGCGACATAGCCGAGCACGTCGCGATGGTTCTCCGAGAGCCGCACCTGCGAAGAGTACTGTTCGGTTGCGATCTTGAATGGCGGCGGCCAATCGACCCGCTTGGGAGTGACGATCTCCATTCCCATCCCTTTGGTGACCGCAAAGTAGGTTCCCGGGCTGACGAGATCCTTCACCAATGCCGCGTTCTGCGCGGAGACGTGATCTCCCGGCTTAACCTGCGCGCGCGACATCGTTGCTAATGAAAGTATAACGGCCGCGCACACGATGGCGCGCGTTGCGATGGGCTTGACCATGAGAACGAACACCTCTGGAGAACGATGCTAGGTTCTAACAATCATTAGGTAGGGGGTGCAATGGGAATCTGAAAATCAGGCCTCGCGATCGAAGCAGCCGCGTTCCTCGCCGCACGAATCGGCGTCAGCAGGCATAGCATCCGGACCATAGGGGCGTTGGGTCTTGAGGCAGGCGTAGCACGCCGTCGAGCTGTCAGGATCGAACATGCGCTCCCCGTCCGGGGTCCTGAAGTAGGCGGTCTTGGTGCGCAGGTAGAGGCAGAACTGGCGTTTCGTGTCAGCCATCTCTATGCCTCCGCGATGCCGGCCGCGCGCAGAAGCGCGCGCCGCACCATCACCTTTGCGATCGTGACCTTGTAGGCGTTGTCGGACATCGGTTGCGCATCTTTCAACGCGGCCTCACCGGCGGCCTTCGCGCGCGCGATATCGAGCGGCGCGCCTTTTATGGTGGCCTCCGAAGCGGGAACTCGCCACGGAATCGGCGCGACCGCACCCATCACGATTCGCGCGTCGCGGATAGACTTGGAATTGGGTGCGCTCATCAACACGACGGCGACGCTGACCAGTGGCCAATCGAAGCTTTGTTTCTCGCGCGCTTCGAGATAGGTACTACGCGTTCCCGCCGCCGGAGCCGGCACGATCACCTCGACGATGACCTCACCGGGCTGAAGCGAATTTTCACGCGTCGCATCAACGCTTGGAAGCGTGAAGAATTTCTCCAGCTCGACGCTTCGCTCACCTGAGGGTCCGATGACTCGCGCTCGCGCATTCATCGCGATCAGCGCAGGCGCCAGATTCGACGGATGCACGATGTAGGATGGCCCTCCGCCGAGGATCGCGTTGTATCGATTCAGCCCGCCAATCGAGTAGCACTGGTGGCCGCCCTTCTTCAGGCAATGCACGTCGGGATTGCGGAAATACCAACATCGCGGGCGCTGGAGCAGGTTTCCGCCGACCGTACCGAGGTTGCGAATTTGCGGGGTCGCCGCTTCCGCTGCAGCCTCGGCGATTGCGGTGTATTGCTCGCGTACGACCGGATGATTCGCGACATCGTGCAGCTTGGTGAGCGCACCCAGCCGGAGCCCGGCCTTGGGATCAGCCTGGATTCCGCTGAGGTCCTTCAGCCCCTTCAGATTGACCAGCGTTGCTGGGGCGATGAGGTTCAACTTCATCAGATCGATCACATCGACGCCGCCCGCGATCGCAACGTGATCCTTCTCCGCGAGCAACCGCGAGGCGTGCGCGAGATCCACCGGCGCGACGATCTCGAACTTGTTCACGCCTTGGCCTCCATCGCGGCCAGCACGCGATCGGGTGTCATCGGCAGGTCGCGCACCGGCACCCCGATCGCGTCGTAGACGGCGCATGCTACCGCGGCCGCGCTCGCGACGTGCGACGCTTCGCCGAGTCCGAGCACCCCGGTATTGGTGATACCGTTGGCCACCTCGACGAACATCACTTTGATGTCGGGAACGTCGAGTGGACCGACCATTTTGTAGTCATCCACGTTCGGATTCATCATGAGGCCGAGCACGGGATCGAGGCGGCGCGCCTCGAACAACGCGTATCCGATTCCCATCAGCACGCCGCCATTCACCTGGTTGCGCGCGGTCAGCGGATCGATGATGCGCCCGGCATCGTGCACCGCGACTACCTCAAGCACGTGAATGATTCCGGTTTCGCTATCGACCTCGACTTCGGCGAACTGGCAGCCCGCCTGATCGTGACGGAAGCCTTCGTAGTTCATAACGCGCTCGCCCTGCGCGGAAATCGAGTCGCCGGGAATTCGTTTGCACGCGTCCTCGAACGCTACCTTACGGGTTGGATCGAAGCGCACCCGAATGACGCCGTCGCGAATTTCCAAATCGCCGGGCTCGGCGCCGATCATGGGAGCGGCAATGCGAAAAAGTTTCTGCTTGAGATGCGCCGCGGCCTGGCGCACCGCCGGCGTGTTCGACGGCGACGTCATGCTGCCGCCCGAGGGAACCGAGAACAGGTAGCGCGTATCGCCGATCTCGCATTGGATGCGCGAGAGCGGGAGGCCCATTTCCTCGGCCGCCACCATCGCGAGGACGGTGCGCGTGCCGGTGCCGATATCCTGGGTGCCGACGCGAACCTCGACGCGGCCATCACGATGCGCGATCGCTTGCGCCTCGGGCCCTGATACGCCGAGGGCATGCCATGCCGCTCCCGCGACGCCGATTCCACGCCGAATCGCGCCGCGACTTTTTGGCGCGCGAGACTTCTCATCCCATCCAAATGCTTTCGCGCCGAGGTCGAACTCCACCGCACGCACCGGATGATCGCTGTTGCGGCGGCGAAATTCGAGGCGATCGAGGTCGAGCTTGCGCGCCATCTCGTCCATCGCGAGCTCCAGCGCGAAACACCCCTGCGGCCATCCGGGCGCGCGCATCGGCGCCGACGGCCCGGTGTTCATGAAGACGTTGCGTTCCTCGCTGCGAAAGTTGGGGCATCGATAAACGCTCGCGAACGGCCCCGCGCTTCCCGATCCCGCACCGATACCGCCGCTGCCATGCTGGACAACTTCGATCGCGGTGAGTTTGCCCTCGCGATCGGCGCCCATCTTTACGTGCTGCACCGAGTTGGGACGATTGCCGGTCGCGAGATGCTCTTCCCTGCGCGACAGCATCAGCTTGACCGGCGCGCCCGCGGCCCTGGCGAGTCGGCATGCGATGATCACCTCCGGGCCAACGCCGAGCTTCGAGCCGAAACCGCCGCCGAGAAATTCGGTGATCACGCGAACGTTGTCGCTCGGCAACTTGAAGTAGACTGCGAGGTCGTCGCGCACCGCAAAGATCCCCTGCGTCGAGGTCCATACGGTTAGCTTGTCGCCATCCCAACTCGCGACGCTGCCGTGGGACTCGAGCGAGACGTGGGTCTGCACCGCGGTGGTGTAGGTCGCCTCATGCGTCGTCGCGGCGTCTGTGAATCCTTTCGCGAGATCGCCGACGTTGGACTGTTTAGGTTTGGCGAGATTCGATCCGTTCTCGAAAACCGCCGGCGCACCCGAGGCCATCGCGGCATCGAGTCCCGCAACAAACGGCAGCGGCTCGTAGTCAACCTTGATGAGCGCCACAGCGTCGTCGGCGATATCAGAAGATGTCGCCGCGACGGAGGCAACTTCCTGACCGGCGAAGCGGACCACATCGTCATCCACGTTGATTACCGCGCGAACGCCATTCATCCGCCTGGCGTGCGAGCTGTCGATTTTCTTGATTCGCGCGTGAGGATACGGACTGCGCAAAATCGCGCCGTAGAGCATCCCCGGAAGCGCGACGTCGTAGCTGTAGCGAGCGGCGCCGGTCGCCTTCAGAGCACCATCCACACGAGGCGTCGGCTTCCCGACGATCTCGAGCTTCTCGCCCCATTGCCACGGCGTAGGCTCGTCGTCGGGAATAACGACCGTGACATCCTGCAGGTGCCCCTCGTATCCGAGATTGAGTGTGACTCGCCGCGACATCGCCTACGCCTTCGCTCTC
>JBGPMZ010000090.1:0-7906 GCA_041487255.1 Binataceae bacterium (SeqCode)
CGTTTGCCGCGCCGGAGGAGGAAATTTCCGGTCGGAACTACAGAACTACAGAATTATACAGGATGCGCTGGAGGTTGACGCAACCTGGCAGCAGAAAGGCGCGCGAGAGCCTGAGAGCGTCGAGCGCCGCATGGCGCGCGAAAGTCCTATCCTGCGCGCTTGGCGGGATCGACCGAGTTGTAGTCCTGCTCGATCGCGGTATCGATCTGGCGCGCCGCTTCGTCTTTCAAGCCGAGCTTGGGTCCAAGGTAACTGCCCCACGAAATGGAAACGCGCTCGCTCCAGGTCTCCGGCCGCCATAGCTGCGATCGAATGAAGGCCTTGGCGCAATGGAAGAAACATTCGTGGATCCTGACCCGAATCGCCAGCAACGCAGGCGCCCCGCGCGCGGTTAGTTTGCCGAGCAATTCGGGGTCGGTAGTCAACTCCGCGGTGCCATTGACGCGAAACGTTTCGCCGGTGCCCGGGAGCATGAACACCATCGCGACCTGCGGATTGGCGAGGATATTTTGCAAACCGAACAGCAGCTTGTTGCCCTTGCGTTCGGGAATCACGATGGTCGATGGGTTCTCTACCAGCACGAAACCCGGATGGTCACCCTTGGGCGACGCATCCTGATTCCCCTCAGCGTCGGCGGTGGCAAGCACGAGGAACGGTGAGCGCTTGATAAAATCCGTCGCCAGCTCGTCGAGTTCGGTGAGGACTTTCATGCGGACGAGCGCGTTGGGTTCGCTGATCAGGCCTCGCAGTTGTGCAACCGAACCTATGCGATAGTCATTAGCTTGTGCCATTTGCCAATCCTCCGGGTGCGACTACTTCTTTTCCAGATGACCGCCGAACTCGTAGCGCATCGCCGAGAGCAGCTTGTCGGCGAACTCATCGGCGCCGCGCGAAGCGAAGCGCTGATATAGCGCCGCGGTCAGTACGTTAGCCGGAACGCCCTCGTCAATCGCCGCATCGATGGTCCATCGACCCTCGCCGGAATCGGAGACCTTACCTGCGAACTTCGCCAGTTGTGGATCCTCTACCAGCGCGGTCGCAATCAGATCCAGCAACCACGATGAGATGACGCTACCGCGCCGCCACACCTCAGCAACATCGGTAAGGTTGAAGTCATATTGATAAAGTTCGGGATGGCGCAGGGGCGTGGTCTCGGCGTCGACCGCAGCCTTGCTTTTGCCGAGGTTGGCGTTGCGCAGGATGTTCATCCCCTCGGCATAGGCCGCCATGATTCCGTATTCCATTCCGTTGTGAACCATCTTCACGAAATGGCCGGCGCCGTTGGGGCCGCAATGCAGGTAGCCTTCCTCGGCGGTACTGCCCTTGATTTTGTCACGGTCCGGCGTTCGCGGAACAAGCTTGTCGTCGCGGCCCGGCGCGAGAGCCGCAAAAATCGGATCGAGGTGCTTCACGACCCCAGTCTCGCCGCCGATCATTTGGCAGTAACCGCGCTCGAGGCCGAACACGCCGCCGCTAGTTCCGGAATCGACATAATGAATTCCCTTGGCGCTCAGCGCATTGGCTCGACGAATGTCATCGATGTAGTAGGAATTTCCCGCGTCAACGATGATGTCGTCCTTTTCGAAGCGGCTGGAGAGCTGTCCGAGCGTATCTTCGACGGCGGCGGCGGGAACCATCATGAATGCGACGCGCGGTTTGTTGAGTTTCGCTACGAAATCGTCGAGCGATGCGCTCGCAATCGCGCCTTCCTTGGCGAGGTCCGTCGCGGCCTGGGGATTGAAGTCATAGGCCACGCATTCGTGACCCTTGCGAATCAGACGGCGCACCATGTTCGCACCCATGCGTCCGAGGCCAACCATTCCCATCTGCATGCTAGTACTCCTTGTGTGGCGCGCCTTTTTCGGGGATGTCGTATGAAGTAATACTGATGAGCGTAATTTCGCAATGACCTCACCATGAACTCTTCGAAGCCGCTGCGGCAGTTGATTGTCGGTCTCGATGCGATGGAATGGGACCTGGTGCGGAAGTGGGCCACCGCCGGCAAACTGCCAACCTTTGCGCGCCTCATGCGGGAGGGCATCCAGGCGGAGCTAACGACTTCCGCTGATCGATTGCCGGATACGGCGTGGAGCTGCTTATGCTCGGGGCTGAACCCCGCGCACCTGGCGCGTTACTTTTACGTGCAACATGATCCCGAAACCGGTGGCCTGCGCTACATGCCTGACGAATCGTTCGGCGCGAAGTATTTCTGGCACCACTTGAGCGACGCGGGGCGACGCGTCGGGGTGCTCGATGTGCCCCACGTCGGCTCCAGCGAATTGAACGGATTTCAAATCTCATGGGGAACGCACGCCGCGCAGGGACCTCGCTTTTCCTACCCCGGTCGGTTCCTGCGCGAGGTGGACCAACGTTTCGGACGTCATCCGGTGGGAGAATGCGACTCCGCGGTATCCGAGCGCGGCCGGATAGCGCTGCGGACGCGCCTGCTCCAGGGCGTCCGAGCGCACAGCGGTTTGTTTCGCGATTGCATCGCCGGGCGCGATTGGGAGGTGCTGATCGCGGTGTTCGCGGAATCGCATTGCGCGGGGCACGTTTTCTGGCGCGACATGGATTCGAGCTATCCACGGCATGATCCCGAAAATCGACACCAACTCGCCGATACAATCGAGGCGGTCTATCGGGCCATCGATCGCGAGGTCGGCGCGGTCATCGAGGCCGCCGGTCCGGGCGTGCGCGTGTACGCGGTTTCTGCGCACGGAATGGGACCGCTGTACCACGCCTCGTGGAATTTGCCGGACATGCTGGAGGCGTGGGGATACGGGAACGGATTGAGCAACCCACCTCGGATGAACCAGCCACGCCATGGGAGCATCAACTTCTGGCGGATTCTGAGGATGATCGTTCCCGGCGCGCTGCAATACGCCATCTACTCAGCGCTGCCGCGGCGATTGCAGAACGAACTGGTTTTTCGCTTCTACCGGGGCAATCGATCATGGAACAGCCATCGCGCGTTTGCGGTCCCCAATAACGATACGGTCGGTGCGATTCGGATCAATCTGAAGGGTCGCGATCACGACGGCATCGTCGCGCCTGGCGCGGAGTATGAGCAAGTCTGCGACGATATCTGCATCGCGCTCTCCGAGTTGAAGGATCCCGTCAGTGGCAGGTCGGTGGCTGCGTCTATCTCGCGACTCCAACAGGAGCTGCCTGGACCTTGCCGCGATCGGTTGCCCGATATCACGGTGCGCTGGGAGGCCTCATTTCCGTGGTCCTCCGTGCACTCGCCGCGCTTTGGGACAATTGAGTTACGCAATCAGGATTCTCGCTCCGGTTCGCATTCTACACGCGGATTCCTGCTCGCCGCCGGCGACGGTATCCCGCGTGCTGCGACGATTACTGGGGCTTCGATTTACGATATGGTGCCGACGATCATGGATACTGCAGGCCTGCGCGCGCCGGCGGAGTGCGAAGGAAGGCCCCTGTTTCGCAACTGACAATAAGGATTGGACCCACGGAAACCAGTGGGCAGCAGGAGACGATGGCGGATGATAGAAGCGGTGATTTGGGATTTCGGCGGCGTCTTCACTAGCTCACCCTTCGAGGCCTTCAACCGCTACGAGGCTTCACGCGGCATCCCCACGGACCTCATTCGAAAAGTCAACGCGACCAATCCCAATTCCAATGCGTGGGCGCTCTTCGAGCGGGGCGAGATCGACCGCCGCGACTTCGATCGGAAATTCCTCGAGGAGTCGAGTGCGCTCGGTCATCCGGTGCGCGGCGCCGAGGTTCTGCCGCTGCTTTCCGGGGAGGTGCGTCCGCGGATGGTAAGTGCGCTGCTCGCGTGCAAGCAACGCTTCAAGGTCGGATGCATCACCAACAACGTCATCCATGGTCACGGACCGACGATGGCGGCGAACCTCGCGGGCGCCTCGCGCACCAGCGAGATAATGCAGCACTTCGACGCGATCATCGAAAGCTCCAAGACCGGAATCCGGAAGCCCGATCGCAGAATCTATCTGATGATGTGCGAGTTGCTCGGCGTGAGTGCGAAAGCCTGCGTCTACCTGGACGATTTGGGAGTCAACTGCAAGCCCGCGGCCCAGCTCGGCATGGTGGCAATCAAGGTGGTGACGGAGCAGCAGGCGCTGGCGGATCTCGCGGGAGCCACTGGACTAAGCTTGCCTTGAGTTCGAGGGATACCCATCCGCCGCATTCGCATGACTAGTCTCCGAGGGGTACTGTAAATCGGCTCGCGGGAGGAACGGAAATGAGCAAGGGGATAGATAACCAGACGGCTCCGAAGTGGGCCGGCATGCTAGCGATGGCGCTAGGAGCAGCAATCTTGCTAAGCCCCGCGGCATACGCCAATACGCTGCGCCGGGGGTCAAGTGCGGGTTCGGCCGGAAACAGCTACGGGGGCACTTTCCTGTCTGGCTACTACGACCTCGATCCAGGCGTCTCGGGCGACAACGTTCTCCGGCTCGAGAATCCGACCGCAGACAACGGCAATCTGTGCGCGATGATCTACGTCTTCAATGCGGGCGAGGCGATGGGCGAATGTTGTGGTTGTCGGCTCACGCCGAACCAGTTGCTGTCAGGCAGCGTTAAGGCCCTGCTTGGCAACGGATGGACACTCGCGGGCGGGACGCCGACCCATGGCGTGCTCCAGATCATAAGCGCGACCCCCAACAACGGTACGTTGTGCTCCCCGAACAGGCCTTACACGGCAACCATGGAGCTCGACGGCTGGATCACCCATGAGCAAACCGTCGCGGGAGTCACGGGCCTGACCGAGGTGAGCCTGACCGACAACGGAACGGCGGATAGTTTTGAATCTCAGTCGCTAATCGGTAACTGTGGCGCCCTCCTCGGCAACGGCTCGGGCGCGGGCAACTGCATCTGCCCTAAGTCCGAGGAATTTTTCGCCCCCTAGGAACATCGGCGGGGGCTACCTACGTCGCTGAGTTGAGGTGCGAAACAAACTCACGCGATGCCGGGGGCGGGACTCGAACCCGCACGACGGTTGCCCGTCAGGGGATTTTAAGTCCCCTATGTCTGCCATTCCATCACCCCGGCGCAAGGCCCCAGCAAATCTATCGCAGCGCCTACGCCATGTCATTGAAAAAAATCTTGCCAAGCTAATCGTCAGAGGTTCGCGAACTGCCGGCGCCATTGCCGTATATGATCTCAGGCAGCCCCAGCCTATTCTCTTTGAGTGACCCTCCGATCTGGAAAGGTTTCGCCCCGGCTCGCGCTCGCCCTCGCGGTGCTTTCGATTTCCGCGTGCGCTGTTGGCGGAGCGCCTATCGAACAAACCTTGCAAGTGGTCGCAACCCCGATTCAAGGTCAGCTGACGGTTGCAGTCAACAAGGCGCCCCCGGTCGGCGAGGTGACGCCGGTGAACGTATCGGTCGCAAACGGCACTGACATATCGCGTACGGTGGTTCCGAGCCAGATTTTCGCGATCAATGAATCGGGTCAACGCGTCGCACCGCTTCCTCCCGGCGAAGCAGCCCGACAAGCTGGTGGCGCCGGCGAACTCAAAGGCGCGCTCGCCAGTGGCGCAGCGAGTGGCGTGGCTGGAAGCGCATTAGGTGCGGCACTCGGCGCGATTGTGGGCGCGGTCACAGGAGGAATTGGTGCGAGCTCGATCATCGGCGCTGCTACCGGCGCGGGATGGGGGATCTTCAGCGGGGCCGGCCGCGGTCAGGATCGCGCCGATTCGCAAGCCGCGGCACAAATCGGTTCGCTAGCACTGCCGCAACAAGATGTCGCACACAATTTCACCGTGAGCGGCTACGTCTTCTTTCCGAAGGGCGAGTATCAGCAGATTCAAGTGTTGATGATCAATCGCGAGACCGGCGATACCGAAGTCGTGACGCGTCCATGGCCCTGAGCCACCACTGTAGTTTTCAGTGGGCGGTGTCTTTACCGGACCACGAGTTGATCTCGAGGCTGACGCCGCTGGCAGCGATACTGCTGGTGGGATTCCGGGCCGGCTATTTGGCCCCGTCGATGGTGACCTTGCGGCTCGTGAAACGCCATTCGCTGCCCACCTTGCGCAGCCCGTCAGTGTAGGTTCCGGCCGCCGAGAGTGCCGCCTTACCGTCTTTGCAATGATAGTAGGTCAGGTAGCATCCGCCGCTCGCACTGTCGCCGTCGATCTTGAAAATCACGTTGGTCATCTGATGAAAGGGCTTGGCGCCGCCGAGCGAATCCTTGTAGATGGCGGCAAATCTCCGCAAACCCTCGCGCCCGGAATGCTTTCCAAAGCGCGGGCTCTCGAACACGCCGTCGTCGGTGAAGCATTCAAGCCACTCATCATACCGGCGATTGTCGATGGTGTGCGCGTAGCGCGCGTACAGTTCGCGAATCTCTTCGCGATCTTCAATTGTTCCCGTGAGCGTCCCCATTTTCCACCTCGAAAAGGTCAGATTACGTTCGCCTCGCGCAACCGCGCGACATCGTCCCAGCTATAGTCGAGCAGCTCGGTCAGAAGCAGTTCAGTATGTTCGCCCAGCTCCGGCGCATGCCCGCGCGGTTGTCCAGGCGTCGCGCTGAGGCGCACCGGCATCCCGAGGATCTGGGTTTTGCCGATCCCGGGAATCTCATGATCGACGATGTATTCGTTCGCCTGCACCTGGGGATCGTCCGGGAGGTCGGTGACCGAATTGACGACGCAGTAGATGAAATCGCCGCCAGCCTTGAAAATGTTCATCCACTCCTGGCGCGGCTTCTCGGCGAACTTGCGATCGAAGATGGGAATAACCTCGCCCGCTCGTTTACCGCGCGATTTCATGTCGGCATAGCGAGGATCCTCGGCGAGTTCCGTCAACCCCATCGCTTTGCAGAGGTCCTTCCAGTAGCGGTCCGGCTGCAACATCGCGAGTGCGAGCCATTTGTCGTCGGAGCATCGATAGTGATTCCACAGCGGATTGAAAGACTCATCGCGCGTGTTGCGGGCGAACTCCTTACCCATGATGGTGCGCATCGAGACGTTGAGTCCCTGCAGCGCCATCATCGAGCCGAGATGCGACGCGTCAACCTGCTGGCCGACCCCGTAACGCTCCCGCGCTAGAAGCGCCGCGAGCACTCCATAAGCCAGCATGATCGCGCCCATCTGATCGGCGATACCGCCGGTAGTGTAGATCGGCTCCGCAGACTTCACGCCGTGGGTGTACATGACGCCTGAGCGCGCCTGTCCGAGGTAGTCGAACGAGGGCTCCGCGCTGTCGGGTCCTTCCGGACCGTAACCGCTCGAGTTGGCATAGATGATCCGCGGATTTTGCGCGCGCAGGGCGTCGTAATCGAGGCCGAGCCGCTTCGCCACGCCCTTGCGGAAGTTCTGCACGAAGACATCGCTTTTGGCGGCGAGTTTATACACGATCGCGCGCGCCTCGGGATTCTTCAGATCGAGCGCGATACTCTTCTTGTGACGATTATTCGCCTCGAAGTAGAAATTGCGCCCGCCGCGCGAGGTGTCGCCTCCGGCGACCGCCATGATGGCACGTCCGGGGTCACCCTTGTCACGTTCCTCGATCTTGATCACCTCGGCGCCAAGGTCGGCCAGCATCGTGGTCGCCACCGGGCCTTGCTGCCAAATCGTCCAGTCGAGAACCCTGATTCCTTTGAGTGGGCCTTCCATAAAACCGATGTATACCACAACCTCGGCTAATACTCGCGTCCCCCACGATGATGTTCCCCCACGAATCGACAGCTTGAGTTTAGACGGATATCGGACAATCTATTGAGCGTGGATGCGGCGCTCACACATGTTGCGAATTTTCTCTACCCGCCACGATGCGCGGTATGCGGTGATCGATTCGGTCTCCAAAGCGTGCGCCGTGTATGCGATCCGTGTTTGGCGCGTGTCGAGAAAATTCCGGAACCGATCTGCGCCGTTTGCGGCGCGCCGCTTCAATCCGCGGCAGCTTACGACGCCCGC
>JBGPMZ010000091.1:0-7896 GCA_041487255.1 Binataceae bacterium (SeqCode)
GTTCCTCGAGCGCCGCCGCAGCCCGAAAATCAAACGTGTCTGACAAGAGAATAGTGAAAGCGCAAGGCAAGGCCTGTGAACCGAGACGCGAAGCGGGCGCAGCCGCCGCGCAGCGCGCCGCGAAGCCGATTCGGGCTGTCTTAGGGCCGAATCGAAATTAGAGTGAGGGCGGAGCGAAGCGTAGTCCGAGGACAATCTAAGATGGCGAGCGCACTCGCGACGTTGCAGGCCTCGATGCGTGAGTGCTGCGACTGCGCGGCACTGGTCAAATGCCGCTCGCGCGTGGTGCCCGGCGACGGCGCGGTTCCCGCGAGCGTGATGTTCGTCGGCATCGCGCCCGGGCGCTTCGGCGGTGACGTCACGGGCATTCCCTTTTCAGGAGATCGCTCCGGCATCCTGCTGCGCGCGATGATTGCCCGTGTCGGCATCGAGGATGCGTTCATCACCAACCTGGTTCGATGCAACCCGCGCGACGAACACGGGCGCAACCGTGATCCGCTCGCGGCGGAGATCGAAAACTGTCGCAGACATCTCGAGGCCGAAATCGCGATGGTGCGGCCTCGCATCACTGTCTGTCTCGGCGCGATGGCGTGGCGCGAGTTAGCCGGACGCGAGGTGCTGTTCGATCCGACGCGTCCGAAAATCCGCGCACGCAGTGGCGCGATGCTCTATCCGATGTATCATCCCGGCTACATCATCCGCGGTGCGTATGACGCGCCGCGGTACCTCCGCGATTTTCGCCGGTTGCGACGTCATCTGACCTCGCGTTGACTTGGCGCGATGCGCTCGCGATGCTCGTCGCAGTGGATATCACCCAGGAAGCCGTGCGCGTGGGACTGCGCCACGCGAACTACATCACCAACGAACGGGTCGAGACCGCAATTTTTCTGGCGCTTGCGCTCGAAAAGCCGCTGCTCATCGAAGGGCCGGCCGGCTCGGGCAAGACCGAAGTCGCCAAGGTCCTCGCGGAGATGCTCGGGACCGAGTTGATTCGCCTCCAATGCTACGAGGGCCTCGACGAGGCGCGCGCGCTTTACGAATGGAACTACCAGAAGCAACTGCTGCGTTTGCAGGCCGACGAGCATCAGGGCAGGCGATGGGAGGACATCTCGGAGCATCTGTTCTCGCGCGAGTATCTGCTCGAGCGCCCGTTGCTCAAGGCGATTTCGGCGCCGCGCAAAATAGTGCTGCTCATCGACGAAATCGACAAGGCCGACGAGGAGTTCGAGGCCTTTCTGCTCGAGCTCCTTTCCGATTTCCAGGTCACGGTTCCCGAATTGGGAACGCTGCGCGCGACCGAAATCCCCGTCGTCGTGCTCACTTCCAATCGCGTGCGCGAGCTGTCGGAGGCGCTGCGCCGGCGATGCCTGCATTTGTTCATCGATTTCCCCGGCGCGGAACAGGAACGGCGAATCGTGCAACTCAAAGTGCCGGGACTCGACGAGCGACTCGCGGCGGAGGCGGCTCGATTTGTCGGTGCGGTGCGCAAGCAGGGTCTTAAGAAGCCGCCTTCGATCGCGGAGACTCTCGATTGGGCGCGCGCACTGCAGCGCCTCGGCATCAAGGAGCTCAACGCCGAGGCGATCAAGTCGACCCTCGGGGTGCTGCTCAAGCATGAAGACGATCGCGCCAAGGTCGAGAGCAAGGCCGGCGCGCTTTCCGGCCGCAGCGGAAGATAGCACGCATTGTGATGACCACGCTTCGCGACGAGTTGCTGCGCTTCGTAAATCAGCTTAGGAGCGCCGGCGTTCGGATATCGATTGCCGAAACTCTCGATGCGATGAACGCAATTGCGGCGGCGGGACTGGAACGTGCGCCGATGCGCGAGGCGCTCGCCGCCACCCTCATCAAGAATGCAGACGACCGGCACATCTTCGATGAGATGTTCGCCACCTTCTTCGGAAACGCGCGCAATCCCACCGACGACGGATGGCGAAAGCCAGGAACCGAGTCCTCCGCAGCGCCGGGATCGGGGCGGGTCGAGAGCGAATCGATTCGCGCGGTTCGCAAGGACAAGAAGCCCGCGCAGGCCGCCGTCCGTGAAAAGTCCGAACCGCCGGATGAGCCGGAAACTGAGTCCGGGCAGGAGGCAAAGGAGCTTCGCGACAGCCAATCCGAGCGCGAAGACTCCGAGGGAGAAGAACCTCGCGCGGAGGAGGCGAGCGAGGAATCAAGCGAAGCGGGCGAGGAACGGCAAGGCGCGCTCTCCCGCGGCCATGACGCGCGGCGGCGGAAAATCGAGCGCACTCCATTCGAGAGCTATTCCGATCTGGAATTCGATGAGGCGCGCGATGCGCTCGCGCCAATCGCGCGACGCTTTCGGGTGCGGCTGGGCAGGCGTCTGCGGATGGCGAAGAGTGGGCGCCTCGACTTCCGGCGCACCATCCGTGCTTCGATTCAACGCGGCGGCGCGCTGTCCGATTTGCGTTTCCGCGCGCGCCGCCCGCGCTACATTGACCTCGTGATCCTCGCCGATATCTCGGGATCGGTGCGCTACTCCTCGACCTTGATGCTGGAGTTGATTGCGGGCGCGTCGAGTTTTTTTCGGCGGGTGCGGAGTTTCGTTTTCATCGATCGGCTGGCAGAGGCGGAGTTCGAGCAGAAGCACCTCGTGATGACGCCGCCGCTCGATCTTTACGCGCGTTCCGATTTCGGCCGCGTGCTCGGCGAGCTATGGGAGCGGCGCGGCGAGCTGCTCAATCGAGCGACGGTGTTGGTGATTATGGGCGATGGGCGTAACAATCGGCGTCCCCCGCGCGCCGATTTGCTGCGCGAGATGGGTCGTTTGTGCCGCGCGGCCATCTGGCTGATTCCCGAGGAGCGCGAGCGCTGGGGCACCGGTGACAGCGCGATTTTTCAGTACGCGCGTGAGGTCTCCGCGCTGGCGCCGTCGCGCAATCTGCGCGAACTCGAAGCGGCGCTCATCAAGGTGGCGTGACCCTGAAGATCTCAGCCGAGATCGAAGATCTGGCGGACCTTCGCGACCCACCAGTTGCGGCGCGCGGTGACGCCGTCGCCGTCGGTAACCTTGAGGAGTTCCTTTCGCTCGGACGCGCGATTAGCGATGACCTCGCTGATCTGCTCGACCGCCTCGGGATGTTTTTTGAATAGCTCGGCGAATGACTCGCGATTGAGCTCCAGAACCTCGACGTCGGTTTGCGCCTTGTTGGTAGCGTTGCGCGGCTCACCGGTCATCATCCCGGCCTCGCCGATAATCTGCGAGCGGCCCATTACCGCGATGTGCCGCGTCGATCCGTTTTCGGTGCGCCCCAGAACCTCGACCTTGCCGCGTCTGATGATGTACATCGTATCGCCGGTGTCGCCCTGGTTGAAAAGCGTCTCGCCCGCGCCGAATTCGTGCACCTGCACATTCGGCACCAGCAGGCGGACCTCGTCCTCTGACATGTTGCGAAGAAAATCGATCTGGCGCAGCTCCCGGATGATTTCGTTTTCGAATTCCTCCTGGGGCCGCTGCGAAACTTTGGGGCGGCGGACCTCGACCGTCTGGATCGGAAACGGGATCTCCATTCGATTGCGACGCAGCGTATACCAGAGGCTGGTCACCAGCGAATTGCGTATCTGCTCCTGCAACCCATAGTCGGCAATCCAGTACTTGATTCGATATTTGATCGCCGAATCGCCGTACTCCCACGCCAGCACCTCGGGTGACGGGTCCATCAGCACGTGCCGCACGTCGCTCATCACCTTGAGAATCACCTCGCGCACGCGGTTGGGGGGCTCGTTATAGCTGATGCCGATGGAAATTTCGTCGGCCACTGGAGGGCTGCCGTAGTTAATCAGCGCCTCCTTGGCGATGGCCGAGTTGGGAATCTCCAGGCGCTCGTTGGCGCGCGTAATCATGGTGGTCGAACGCACCCCGACGCCCTGCACTCGGCCAAGGAATTGACCGCTGCGAACCCAGTCGCCGTGATCGAATGGGCGCTGAAGCTGTAGTGCGAGGCCGCTGAAGATGTCGCCCAGGGTTTGCTGGACCGCGAAGCCGATCACGACACCAAGTACGCCGACTGATGCGACCAACGAGTAGACATTGACCTGGAAGTCCGCCGCCAACACCGCAACCAGCACCGCGGCATAGAGACTCAAACTGATCAGATCCCGCAGAATGTTCGAAACATCCCGGCGCGCGCGTCGCGAGGCGTAGTCGACGGCGTCGATCAGGAGCCGCACCATGCCCCAGAAGAACAGCAGCACTGCGGCGCCGCCAAAACCCGCTGCGACCCTTCGATTGGAGACCGCCGCGCCGGCGATTAGATCGATCAACGCGCCCAGGCCGAGCATCATGAAGGTGGGCGAGGTGACGATCTGCCGGCGACGCCGGAGCGCAATCGCCGCGGCAAAACATAGGAGCGCGAACAGCAACTCGATCGCGCCGCGGTAGCCATAAGGCAGGTGGTCGAAGCCCAGCAACGACTGCAGTGGGGTTAGCAGTAGCAGCGTATCGGCACCCATTGGCTACAGCCCCGCCTTCTCGGCGATCGCGTCGAGCAATTTGAGTGCATCGAAATACTCAGCGGCTATTTCACGCGCGGCCTTCGCATGTTTCGAATAGTCGGAATTGACCGTGCGAATTGCATCGACCGCGCTGTCAGCATCGCTAAAGCCAAGCAGACCAGTGCCACTCGGGATGTACTTCTCAAAGCCCGTGAACTGGGTGATCACGGGCCGGCCCGCCGCCAGATAGCATACCGTCCGATCGCTGAACCATCCGGAGCGAGTACGCACATACAAGTCCTTCGATACCGTGAACTCTCCACGCGACGAGGATATGTACTCGCGATACTCGTCGATATTCAAAGACATAGGCACCACGGGACGAAAGGTGAATCCGCCGGCGACCGCACGGTCATAGTCCGGGCCCGAGTTGATATCGGTGGCGAGTTCGATGGGTTGACCGGCACGCCGCGCGACGTCGAGGACCTTTGCGAAGTTCACATGCTTCGACCAAAAGTAGGTCGTGTCGCCGACCTCGAGGTCGTTGCCCTTGTTGCGCCAGGTTCCGACCGTGGTAAACGCGGGTGGACTCGCGGGACCGAGGCCGGGATGCCATTCGTCAAGCAGCACCGGTGGCCGCGTGGGATGCCATGTGAGACCAGCGGTGGGCACCCGACAATCCGGCTGGCCGATGTTCGCGCCATAGGTGAAGAACAGTTTATGCGCCGCTACATTCAGCAGCGCGATCGGATCGCGCCGTTCGATATTGACCTGGAATACACCCGGATCGGTCTCGAGGTAAATCATCATCGGACTGGCGAGGTGCTCTTCACGCGGCTCGCTCGCGCCGCATAGGTTGATCACCGCGTCCGACTCGCGGATCAGCTTGAGGCATTTGTCCTTCCCCATTCCGACGTAGTCTTTGCTGATCGGATCAAGAAAGCCCCAGCGTCCGGCGAAGCCGAAGCGGTCGAGCAGGCCGCCTACGAGCTTGAGGTTGTTGCTCGAATCGGGAGTCGGCGTTTGCGCGATAGCATCGTAAACGTAGGCGCCGTTGTCCTCGATGTAGTAAACCTCGAGGCCGAGCGCGCGCAATCCGATCAAATGGTGAAGCAACTGCCAGACGACCCCCGCGAACGGGTATCGTATCGCCAGATGCAGAACAACGATCCTGCCCTTGCGTTTCACCTCGATCCAGCTTGCGATTCTAATCGCGCACCGCGGCTTAGGATAGTCAGCCCTCCCTGCGCGAGGCCACCATTTGAAGGTCGGCGCGAAGCTCGACCAGCGCCTTCTTGCGCTGGCTGATGCGCGCTTCTTCGTCCTCGCCCAGCTCTCCGAGATAGCACGCCAACTCGGGAAGCCACAGCACCGCGCGATAGGGAAATCCGCGGCGGACTTCCGGAAACGCGCGCGGCGCAATGAGGCCCTCGATCGCAGCTTCGGCGACGACCTCGCGAGGGGCGCCGTTGGCCACGTAGATGAGCGCGATTGCCGCCCGAATCCTCGCCGTGCGGCGTGGCTTCTCGACGCCTTCCATCCGGCGAATCACCTCCTCGGCAAGCGCGCGGTCGGTACTCGCCTCGGTGCCGAGCCATCGATGCGATCTGACGCCGGGCGCACCGCCGAGCGCGTCAACCTCGAGGCCGCCGTCATCGGCAAGGGTCGGAAGACCGCCGCGCGCGAAATAGAAGCGCGCCTTTGCGAGCGCATTGTCGCGAAACGTAGCGCCGGTTTCCTCCGGAACCTCGGTGATACCGGCCTCGGCGAGCGACACCGCCTCGAGGTCGATTTCCAACTGGCGCAGCAGGATCCGGTACTCCGCCAGCTTGGCAGAATTGGTGGTGGCGATAAGGAGACGGTTCATCACGCTTGCGGATTGCGTTTCGGATGGAAGCTGAACTTGAGTGCGGCGCGCGCGCGATGATCTTCGATCGCGAGTTCGATCAGCCGGTCGATCAGCTTGGGGAGCGGAATTCCCGAGGCCTCCCACAGCTTGGGGTACATGCTGATGGAGGTGAAACCGGGAATCGTATTCACCTCGTTGACGAAAATTTTCTTGAGATCGCGGCGTGCGAGGAAATCGACCCGCGCCATTCCGCGCAGCGACAACGCCTTGAACGCCTCGACCGCCATTTTCCGAATCGTGTTGAGTGCGGCTTTGGGAAGCTTGGCGGGAATCCTTATCTCCGAGCCCTTCTCATCCACGTACTTCGATTCGTAGCTGTAGAACTCGTGCCCATGGGTGACGACGACCTCGCCGACGGTGGAAGCCGCGGGGCGATCGTTGCCGAGCACCGCGCATTCGAGCTCGCGCCCCTCGCACGACTGCTCGATGAGCGCCTTGCGATCGTATTGAAACGCGTCCAGCAGCGCCGCCTCGAGGCCGGCCGGCCGCTTCACCTTGCTGATGCCGATCGACGAGCCGAGCGCATTCGGCTTCACGAACACCGGATAGCCGAGTTCGCGGGCGAACTTCTTCGCGAGCGCCGGATGCTCATCGTAATCGGCGCGAATGAGCGAATGATACTTCACGACCGGAACCCCGGCATCGCGCAGCACTCGTTTCTGCGTGTCTTTGTCCATCCCGATCGCGGAGCCGAGCACGCCGGCGCCGACGTATGGCACGCCCGCGAGTTCGAGCAGCCCTTGCACCGTGCCGTCCTCACCGAAGGTGCCATGTAGAACGGGAAAAAACACATCGAGGGGTCCGCCGAGGTTTTGCGCGCCAACCGCCGCGACGCCGCCCTTCGAGGGCGTCGGGACCAGCGTGCGACTGTCGTTATGCGGCAGCAACGTGACGGGAGTATCACCCGCGCTCAGCGCACCCAGGTCAGGCGTGGTCTGGGCGAGCACCTTGAGCGCATTATTTTCGAGGAACCAATGGCCTTCGTGATCGATGCCGATGGGCACGATCTCGTAGCGCGCGGGATCCATTGCGGACATCACGGTCAGCGCCGAGCGCAGCGATATCTCATGCTCACCTGAGCGCCCACCAAACAAAACGCCGACTCGTATTTTCTGCTCCGCCATCCGCTCCTCATCCGCAGACTCGTTCCGGCGCTGATTCTGTCACGCAGCAGTGCGCACTGCACTAGAAGCGCGATCAGGCGCGGTAGTTGGGCGACTCCTTGGTGATGAAGACATCATGCACGTGGCTCTCGCGCTGGCCCGCCTCGCTCACCCGGATGAACTTCGCGCGGCGGCGCAGCTCACCGAGGCTATGCGCTCCGACGTATCCCATACCGGCCTGCAAGCCGCCGATGAGCTGATCGACATTTGACGCCAGCGTGCCGCGATACGGCACCCGGCCCTCGACGCCCTCCGGCACGATCTTGCCGTCGGTCACGTCTTGCTGCATGTAGCGGTCGCGCACGCGCTCGCTCATCGCGCCGATCGATCCCATCCCGCGATACTCTTTGTAGGTGCGCCCCTGGTAGAGCA
>JBGPMZ010000092.1:0-7841 GCA_041487255.1 Binataceae bacterium (SeqCode)
AGCGGGTACAACAGCTCGTGCAGAAACAGCGGCTCCTGGTTCTCGAGGCGCTTTTCGAAGTCGTCGCGCTCCAGCAGCCGCGCCACGCTGAGGTGCGCCGCCAGCTCGATCAGGCGCCGTACCCCCAGGTCATCCATCCATTCGCTGTTGAAGCGGACCTCGGTGCGCGCCGGATCGAGAATCTTGAATGCCTGCCCGCGATAGGTTTCGGCGTTGGCGGAGATATCCGCGCGCGAGAGCGGTTTGCGCGTCTCGGAGCGCCCGGTCGGGTCGCCAATCATCGCGGTGAAGTCGCCAACCAGGAAAATCACCGTATGCCCATCACGCTGGAAATCGCGCAGTTTCTTGAGCGTGATGGTGTGCCCCAGGTGGAGATCGGGCGCAGTCGGGTCCATCCCCAGCTTGATGCGCAAGGGGCGGCCCAGCTTGAGCTTCTAGGCCAGCTCGGGTTGCGAGATTACTTCGACTGCGCCATGGCTCAGAGTCCCTGAGCGCTCTTGTTCGCTGCTACGATTCACCGCTTAAGAAATCCGTCACCAGGTTCTCGCCCGAAGGGCGGTGATCAAGCGTACCCGAAACCGCGCACGCGTCCTACATTCGCCGACCATTGCTGGTGTTCTAGTTCAGGTGGCGTCTCAGCCAGTGCAAGCCAACGGCGGTCGTCCCTGCGACGACTGCCGGAATCAGCGCGTGGACCAATGAGATCCTCCAATCCGCCATCACAAGAAAGGTCAAGAACCAAATCAAGAACGCGCTCCCAACCAAAATGGCGATAATTTTCCTTTTGTCGGTGCCGCTCATTGAGACATGCCGGGGATTGCCGAACTGACGATAGCCCATTCGTCTGCCGGCGCAACCGTCGCCGATGCACAACGTCGGAACTAAACCGCATCACGAAGTCACCGTGGGCCGGGTAAGCGCCCGACGCATCTCGGCAGGCCACTGCGAAGAATGCGGAATGCGACCCCTACATCAGCCGCTCGCGCTGTAGATGCGCCTCGAAGATTCGGAGCGCCTCGTGTTTGAACTGCGCGATCCGCTGCGGCGTCGATGCGTGTTTGGGGAATTTGCACCGCGCCGCTTCGCATACTTCCGCCAGCGGGCGCGGTCTGATGGTAAACGCACCGGGACCGTAAAGTTCGTGCAGCAGCCACAACTGCACATCGTTCATTCCGTGAAAACATGCGTCCAACGCGACCAGGTCGTGGATAAGATTGGGGCCGTGATGGACCCTGGGCGGACGCCGCGTGAAGAGGATCCCCGGCTTTGCGTTTGGCGCCAGAAGCTCGCTGGCTCTGAAATAAAAGCGCAAAGCAGCTTCACGCGATTTGAATCGCGGCGCGGTTACTACCGCCATGGTTACCTCGCAAGCCCTCGCCAAATTTAGCGCGGCGAAAGCTATGTGCCCTCCTGCAGATTCATGCACAGTCCTGCGCCAAACTCATTCGGCGGTTCATTCCGCCTACGTTCCGGTGGCAGGATAGTTTCAGATATATTCGACCGGTCTATGCATGTCAACTGTTTGTTACTTCATCATAACTGCCAGTACGTGAGATTTACTGTACCGAATGTAATTGGAGACCGGCGCTTTCGATCGGGCGCGCCAAGGGCCACTCGCGCGACCCGCAAATCACGAACGCTGGTTGAAGCGTCCCATCGCCCGCTCCAACCCGTCCGCGATGATCGCCTCGACTGCTTCGGCGGCGCGCTGAATCGAGCTCTCGAGGTCTTGCCGCGCTTCTGCGTTCATGCCTTCGAGCAGGTAATCCTTGCTCTCGCGCTCGCCCGGCGGCCGGCTGACGCCCACGCGCACGCGAATGAAATCCGGCGTGCCGAGCGACTCCGCGATCGAACGCACGCCGCGATTGCCGGCGTCGCTACCGCCCTGCTTGAGACGAAGGCGGCCGGCTTCGAGGTCGAGCTCGTCATGCACGACAATCAGGCGCGAAGAAGGGACTTTGTAGTAGCCGAGCAAGCCGGCCAGACATTCGCCGCTGCCGTTGTAGTAGGTCTGGGGTTTAACCAGCAGCGCTCGCGCTCCCGCAAGCTCCGCTTCGGCGAGCATGCCTTTGAACTTGCGGCGATCGAACTGCGAATGTTTCGACTTCGCGATCCGCTCGACCACGCGAAATCCGGCATTGTGACGCGAGCCCGAATACTCTTCACCCGGATTGCCGAGTCCCGCCACGATCCATCGGGTTTCGGGCAGCGGCTCCGGCGCGGTCTCCTCGCGCTTCTCCCTGGGAGCACGGCGGAAGCCGCCAAAAAGATTCTTGATGCTCATCCAGAGGTTCGTGAAACTCATCCGTGCTTGCGGGAGTGAACGGCGCCGTTGAGGTTCAGCGCCGGAAGGTTCGAGCCGATAGCTCTGAAGAGCGCATTCATCTCGGCGGGCGTGCCGATCGAAATCCGCAATGCGTCGCGCAGCATCGGCGTCGGAAAATAACGCACCAGGATGCCACTGCGGCGAATCGCGCGCGCCAGCGGTTGCAGGTCGCGGGCGGGCATCCGCGCGAGCACGAAGTTCGCCGACGAAGCGGGAACCTCGAATCCCATCTTGCGCAGCCTTGCGATGCTCATCTCGCGCGTGTGCTTCACGCGCTCGACGTTGCGCCGCATCCAGGCGGCATCGTTCAAGGCCTCGGCGCCGGCGACGAGCGCGATGCGGCTGAGGTTGTAGGAGTCTTTCACTTTCATCAGCTCTTCGATAATGGCGGGCCGAGCGAAACAGAGTCCCAGCCGCATCCCGGCGAGCGAAAAAGACTTCGACAGCGTGCGCAGAATGGCGACGTTCGGAAAACGCCGCAGCAGGCGGATCGCATTCTCGGAGGCGAAATCAACATACGCTTCGTCGATCACGAGCAGCCGGCCGCGCAAGGCGTGCGCCAGTTTCGCGAGCTTCGCAGCCGGCGTCAGGATCCCCGACGGCGAGTTGGGACTGCAAACGATCGTAAGCGCCGCGCGCGCCTTGGCAAGCTTGTCCAGTGGAATCGAAAAATCATCCTCGACCGGAATGCGGAGCACCCGCGCTTCCTGAATCGATGCCAGCGTGTCGTACAGCGAGTAGGTCGGCACCGGATACGCAACCGTATCGCCGGGGCCCAGCGTCGCGCGAAAGATCATCGCGAGCAGTTCGTCGGAGCCGTTACCGGCCAGAATCATGTCCCCGCGAACGCCGTACAACTTCGACGCGCTCTGCACGAAAGCATCGGCGCGCGGTGCGGGATAAAGGCGCAGACTGTCGGCGGCAACGCGCACCACTGCCCGCCTCACGCGCGGCGACGGCGGATAGGGATTTTCGTTAGTGTTGAGCTTGATAAGCCGTTCGCCGGGGCGCGGCTGCTCGCCCGGCTTGTAGGCCGCCATCTTTCTTATCGCGTCACGAAACATGCCGACAAGATATTAGGCGAAAAGTTCCAGCCTGTGGAGCGAGCCAAGCGGGAACCGGTCACTTGCTTCGCCTTCGCTTCGCGGTCCGTGGCCGCGTAGTGCGCATAGAACGAGGCTCCGCCAGCGTCGAATCGAACACCCAATCGAGGTATGACTTCGCGCCTGCCACGATCGAAAGCGCGATGACCTCGGGCACCTCGTAGCTGTGAAGTTCCTTCACCCGCGCCTCAACCTTCGCCACCAGAGTCGCCCGCGTCTTGATGATCATCAGGTGCTCCGTGGCGGTGTGAACCTCGCCCCGCCATCGATAGATCGATCGCATCGGGCTCACGATGTTAGCGCACGCGGCGAGCCGCTCGCCGACCAGCGCATTCGCGATAACTCGCGCCTGCTCCTCGCTCGCCGCGTTCACCAACACCACGGCGGCGGCGCCGGATGTCGCGGCGCGCTTCACTTCTCGTGCTCCAGGCGCTTGCGCAAGTCGCGCGCGGTGCATCGATACTTGAAGGCCTTGCGCCCGTTGACGAAAAGCACGGGCACCTCGATTCCGAATTGCGCCTCGAGCGCCGCATCTCCGTCGATTTCCACGCGCTTCAGAGCCGCCAGGAAGCGCGGAAGGACTTGGTCGATCACGACTTCCATTTCGCGGCACAGCTCGCAATCGCGGCGGGTATAGATGACGAGTTCCATCGCTACTTGATGGTATCCGGTTTGATGAGGTTGATTGGCAGGCCGAGAATCTTCTTGAGCAGCTCCGCCACCGAAGTAATCGGGGCCGGGGTCACGCTCGGATCGGAGATCGGCCCACGCACGTTGAAGTATGCGGAGATGATGCTCTTGGTGCCTCCCGCGACGTTTTTCCCTACTATCGGTACTTCACTGAGCAACCAATTTACCGTGTTGAACGGGATCATGCCGACCTTCATATCCAGCGTCGATTGATCGACGTTGAGATTGCCGCTCGCGACGATGTCGATAACCGGCCCCTCGAGAAAGACATCGTCGGTATAGAAAACGCCGTCATTGCCCTTGAAATCGGCGGTGACGGTGCGGAATTTGAGCCCCGAGGTGCGCGGATCGGGAACGTTCGCGGTTAGCCAACTGCGCAGATCAATCAATTCCAGCAAGCGCGACAGCAGGGTGAAGCGATCGAGGTTGCCGTCGCGCAGTTTCAGGATCGCAGTCCCCGCCAGCGTCGCGAAAAAGTCGGAATTGGTATCGGCCCACAGATCCGCGGTCAGGTCGAGGCGGCCGGAAAGGGGCGCGCGAGTGACCTTGCGCTTGAGCAGAAAGAGCGACGCGGCATTCAGGTTCTGCGCGGTTCCGAAAATGCGGATCCAGTCGTCCTTCTTACGGCCCACGATGTTGAGGCTCAGGCGCCCTTCCAGACTGGTGGCAGTGAGATTGTCGACGCTCCATTCGCCGTTGCGATACTTGAAATCAGTTTTCGCGTTCTTCATCGCGAGGCTTTCCAGATTCGCTTCGAGCGCGTCGATATGTCCGCTAAGCGGAATTTTCGGCGGATGAGTCGGCGTCGGCGGCATCCACGGCAGCCGCACGAATTTCAGCACCTCGACGTCGAGCCGCTGCACGTTTGCATCGATGCGGATCGCCGGATGGTAGAGATCCGCCACCGTGATGTTGAAGTCGACCGGCGATTTCTCCACCTCCGCCGCGGGCATCGACACCGTCAGCGTGCGGTCGCGAATGGTCAGGATCGCGGGATGCACGAAAATCGGAGAGCGTAGAAAGCCGAACTGCACTCGTCCCTCCAGCAGCGTGATCTTGCCGTTGGCGAGGAATCCACTCTGCCCATCGCCCGTGATGACGACCTCGCCACCGACGTTTCCCGTCACGCCGATATCATCGGGATCGACCAACCCCTCGAGCCATCGGTCGATCGGCATCTGATGCATGTCGATGCGCAGTCCGCGCGTCTGCATGCCCGCTTTTCCGATCTGCAGATCGCCGTCGAAGTCCGCGGTGCCTCCGGTCGCGCGCGCGCTGACCTTCTCGAGTTTGATCACATCGGGCTGCACCACTATAGCGCCCGAGGCCACGCCGATCGGTCCCGGCGCGCCGCGAAATCCGATCGTCACGCTATGCGGCTCAATTCGGACCAGATACTTTTCCGGACGCGTCGGCTGATTCTTCCGCAGCGTTCCTGACCCCTCGAGATCGACATGCGCGCTTCCCGAAACCGCGGTCAGGCGCTCACGCTCATGAACGTTGAATTGATCGAGCAGCTTGACCGTCGCGGGCCGCAGCTCGGCCAAATCGAGATCGCCCTGCATCGAAACTTGATAAGGAACCTCGTCGAGGCGCCTGCTCAAGTCGAGTCGCGCGGAGATGTCGTGCAGTTCGGAATTGCCAACCTTCGCGCTGCCTTGCAACAGCGAGAGAGTCCCCCTGGAAAAAACGATCTTGACACTCGCGCCGGTCACCTCGGGCAGTTGCGTTTCCGCCGGTGCGGCGAATCCCACTTCCGTGAGCGTGGCAGTCACCGAGAGCTTCGCCAGAATCGACTCCAGCGACATCTTCTGAAACGTGGTGAGCGGTACCTCGATGGACGCTTTGCTGACCTCGATGCGGCCGGACTTCAACTGGTTGATCCACGCGCCTACTTCCCGCGGCATCCGTTTGAGCGAGCGGACCGACGCGCCGAGGTCCTTCCACGCCAGATTCAGCTCGGCGATTCCGAGCGCGAGTTGCGGATTCGGTTCATAAGGCTTCTTGATGGAAGCCTGCGCGGCCACCACCGATTTGCCCGCATGAGTCACTTTGGCATTCGAGATCGCGAGCTGATCGGAGGAAGTGTTGAAACTCGCCTCCAACGTGTAAGCGCCGAGCTGGAGTGGAGCGGAGAGATCGGGGCTGCGAGCGATCAGGTCCTTGAGACTCAGCGCCGCGACTCCATCGACAGCGGCATCATGGGTGATGGCAAACGTGACCTTGCCCTGTGATTGTCCATCGACGTCGAGATTGCCGATGGTCAGATGCTGAAGCGGCAACTGCCAAAACCACAACGTGCCTCGCAGCGCATTCGCCACCGGCAGATTGCCGCCTTCGCCGAGTAAGAAATCACCCGTCGCGTGAGCGCCCTGCATTTTGGGAAATTTGCATTCGGCCGAGAAACCGACCGACCACAGCTTCGGTGTCGCGCGCCGATGATATGCAACCAGGCTGGTATTCCGCAGCAGCAGCATTCCCGACTGATCGCGCAATTCCAGCTCGGTAATCACCAGGCGCCGGCTAATCCCCGCAAGATCGCCGAGCCGCGCGAGGGTCTGATCGATCAATTCGCGGTTAGGCCGCGCAATCGGAGCATCGTGGGCTGCGGTCGCGTCGAACGGTGCGGTGAGGACGGGCTTCTCGAGGTCGAGTTCGCGCAGCGGCAAGCCATGAGTGAATATGGAGCGGAAATTAACCACCGCCCGGATCTTCCCAAGCGCGACGATCTCACGGTTACCCGACAGCACGCGCGGACGATCGAGTTCGACGATCAAATGGCTTCTGACGTGGAGATGGCTCGACGCGGGAATGATATCGATGCCGGTTTGCTGCCTGACGCTCGCCAGCACCACCATGACGATTCGATGCTGATTCAAGTAGATCACCGCCATCGTCAACGCGAGGAGCAGCGCGATGACGCCGGCGGCGATCGCGACGATACGCGCGATGAGCCTCATCGCTCGCATCGCTCAGCTAGATTGTCGGATGCGCGAAACGCCGCGCTGCTATTCGCGTTCGGAGGCTTCGACCTTGGGGGCGGCAGCACTGTCGGACCATCCGGCGCGATGCTTGTCGCGCAGCGCCGTTTTCAGAATGCGGTTGCGGATGCGCACCGATTTGGGCGTGACCTCGACCAGCTCTTCTTCGTCGATCCACTCCAGCGCCGTGTCGAGGGTGGGAATGATCGGGGTGGTCAGCCGAATCGCTTCGTCGTGACCGGCCGCGCGGATGTTGGTGAGCTTTTTTTCGCGGCAGACATTCACCGGCAGATTGGTCTCCCGCGCGTACTCGCCAACGATCATGCCTTCATAAACCGGATCGCCGGCCGAGAGGAAAAACTTGCCGCGTTCCTGCAAATGGAAAATCGCGTATCCGGTCGCGTTGCCCTCGCGATCGGAAATCATCGCGCCGTTCTGCCGTGAGCGGATATTGCCGGCCCACGGGATGTAGCCATTGAAGATCGAGTGCATGACGCCGGCGCCGCGGGTCTCCTGCAGGAAGCGCCCGCGAAATCCGATCAGCCCGCGCGACGGGACGTCGTATTCCAGCCGCACCCGTCCGCTCGCATGCGTCACCATCGTGCGCATCTTGCCTTTGCGCGCCGAGAGCAACTGCGTGACGATGCCGATGCATTCCGCCGGAATGTCAATGACGAGAAATTCCATCGGTTCGAGGATCGCGCCGTCCTTCTGCTTGGTGACGACGGTCGGCTTGGAGAC
>JBGPMZ010000093.1:0-7800 GCA_041487255.1 Binataceae bacterium (SeqCode)
CAGCCGTACCCGAGGCGGAGCGAAGCGTAGTCGAGGGAACCTATAGAACGTTACCTGCCGCGCCTGCGCCTGTTGTATATTTCAGCCGCCCCCGTCTTGCGGGCATAAGAGAGGAAGTCATGCAGCTATACGATTCATTTGGACCCAATCCGCGCGCGATGCGCATGTTCCTGGACGAAAAGGGGATCGACATCCCGCGCAAGGACGTCGACTTGATGAAGGCGGAGAATCGTCGGCCTCCGTATACCGATCGCAATCCGGGCGGACAGCTTCCCGCGCTCGAACTCGACAACGGCAAGTGCATCGGCGAGACGGTCGCGATTTGGGAATACCTCGAGGAGAAGCATCCAAATCCGCCGCTCATCGGAAGTAATGCCGAAGAGCGCGCCGAGGCGCGCATGTGGCAGCGCCGCGTCGAGCTGAAAATCACCGAGAACCTCTACAATGGATTTCGCTTCTCGGAAGGCAAGGACCTCTTCAAGGATCGCATGCGCCTGATTCCGGAAGGTGCGGCGGGGCTGAAGGCGACCGTGCAGGACAATCTCAAGTGGCTCGACGGCCTGCTCGAGGGCAAGGACTACATCGCGGGCAGTCGCTTCACCATCGCCGACATCATCCTGTTCGCGGCGCTCGATTTCGGCTCCGGCGTCGGACAGAAAATCGATCCGTCGCTCAAGAATGTGAATGCGTGGTTCAAGCGTGTCGACGCGCGCCCGAGTGCGCAGAAGAGTCTGCATCCGGCTCACGCACAAGTTGGAATGAAAGGCTGAGGATGCCGCGATGCCGGCCAACATCGAAGAGATTACTCGTCAGGCCACCACGATGGTGCGCGCGAAAACCGGCGATCCCGGCGCGCGCATCCTCGAGGTCTCGCCGCTCCCAGGTCATGCGGGATTCGGCTACAGCTTCATCCTCGAACGGACCACCGCCGGCGGCCCCTCGGGCAAGCTGGTGCTGCGCGTTGCGCCCGAGGGCGTGAGGATCGCCGGTCCGGCCGACGTGGTCCGGCAAGCGCGAATCATGAAATCGCTCGCCGACACCGATGTCCCGGTGCCTCCTATCCTCTGGTATGGCGACGAGCCGGAATTTTTCGGACGTCCATATTTCGTCGACGGCTTCGTCGATGGCTTCAAGCTCGCCGATGTCACGCTGCCTCGCGAGGAAGCGCGTGCGTATGCCCGCGTCGGAGTGGAGACGCTGGCCGCGCTCCATCGGGTGCCATGGGAACCGCGCCACGATGCTTGGGGCAGCGTCACCGAGCTGAGCGACGAGATGAAGCGCCTCGACCATCTGCTCGACCGCGACACGCTCGATCCCAAGGTGGTCGCGCGCGCCCCCGAGCTGCGCGAGAAACTGCGCTCGTCGCTCCCCGCAAATCCGCGCGTCGGAATCGTGCACGGCGACTTCCAGTTCTCGAACATCCTGTTCAACAACCATAAGGTAACCGCAGTGATCGATTGGGAGATCTCGATGATCGGCCCGACCCTACTGGACCTCGGATGGATCAGCTTCTTTGCCGATCGTGCGAGTTTCGTGGAGAACGGCACGGTAAACACAGCGACGCCGATGACGGCGGATGAGATCGCCGAGGTCTATTCCAGGAGCGCGGGCGTTTCGATCGCGATGGACGAGGTGCGATGGTTCCGCGCTTTTGCCGGATACCGCTTTGGCGTCATCACATGTTTCAACGTGATGCTGCATCGGCGCGGCAAGCGCGACGACCCGCATTGGGAAGAGATCGCGTTGTCGGCGCCCACCATGTTCTCGCACGGCCTCGAACTGCTCGCGGCGTAGGATTCGGCTTGGAGGATTGACCCGTGAGTGCAGCGCCAAAAATGGGAATCCACGATGCCGCTGCGGAAGAGCATCCGGCGGTAAACTCGATCCTCGGCGCTAATCCGTTCATCGATCTGCAGCCCAAGCAGCTCATCGGCATGCTCGGCGAGTTGGGGCGCTTTCTCGCTTCGCGGCCCGATTCCGTGATGTCGCGAATGGGGCAACTCGCGATCGATCTGGTGCAAATCGGGATGGGCAATTCCGAAATCGCGCCGCAGGGGAATGACAAGCGCTTTGCCGATCCGGCATTCACGCAGAATCCCATCTACAGGCGCGTGATGCAGTCCTATCTCGCGTGGCGCAGCTCGCTGCTCGACCTCGTGCAGGAGGACCAGAGCATCGACTGGAAAGATGCCGAGCAACTGCGCTTCGCCACCATGCTGATTACGGAGGCGCTCGCGCCCACCAACGCGCTGCTCGGCAATCCTGGTGCGCTCAAGCATGCGTTCGACAGCGCAGGGATGAGCCTGATTCGCGGGATCCGCAACTTTTTCGGTGATGTGATCAACAACGGCGCGATGCCGCAGCAGGTCGACAAGCGTCCGTTCCAGGTCGGCAAAAATCTCGGCGTCACGCCAGGCTCGGTGATCTATCGTGGCGATCTTTGCGAGGTGATCCAGTATGAGCCGCGCGCGCCGAAAGTTTTCGCGCGCCCGCTGCTGATGATCCCGCCGCAGATCAACAAGTTCTACATCATGGATCTGGCGCCCAAGCGCAGCTTCATCGAGTACGCGCTCGAACACGGCGTGCAGGTTTTCACGATTAGCTGGCGCAATCCGACCGCGGCGCTGCGCGACAGGAGCCTCGATGACTACGTCGAGGCCTGCCAGAAAGCGATGGCGATCGCATGCGAGGTGGGCGGCAGTCCCGATTGCAACGTCCTGGGGATTTGCGCGGGCGGCATTACAACTTCGCTGACGCTCGGCCATCTCGCCGCCATCGGCGATAAGCGCGTCAATGCCGGCACCCTGCTGGTCACGATGCTCGATACCAGCTTGCCCTCGATGACCGGAATGTTTGCGACCGAGGACATCGTCGCCGATGCGATCGCCCGTTCGCGCAAGAAAGGCGTGCTCGCGGGCGAGGACATGGCGCGCGTGTTCGCGTGGCTGCGTCCCAACGACCTGGTGTGGAACTACTGGGTCAACAACTACCTGATGGGCGAGCAACCGCCCGCGTTCGACATCCTCTACTGGAACGCCGACTCAACCAATCTTCCGGCCAAGCTGCACGAAGGATTTCTGAATCTGTTTCTCAGCAACCCGCTCGCCAAGCCGGGCACTATCGAGATTCTCGGCACGCCGATCGATCTCCGGAAAATCAAAACCGACATGTATTTGCTGGCGGGGCAGACCGACCACATCTGCACCTGGCAATCATGCTATCGGGCGACGAAATTGTTCGGCGGCAAGGTCGATTTCGTCCTCAATTCGAGCGGACACGTGCAAAGCCTGGTGAGTCCGCCGGGAAATCTGAAATCGCACTATTTCACGAATTCGCGGCTGCCGGATGACTCCGACTCTTGGCTGCGAGGTGCTGCCGACACTCGCGGCAGCTGGTGGGATCACTGGCTCAAGTGGCTCGGCGCGCGCTCCGGCGAGGAGCGTCCCGCGCCATCGAAGGTGGGGAATTCCGCGTATCCGCCGATCGGCCCCGCGCCCGGCTCCTACGTCCACGAGCACCACTGAGGACCCGTTAACTCTGCTCGGTTGCGATAAGACGATCGATTGCGCGGCGGGCGTGAATCCGGGCCGCATCGCCATGAATCTCGACTAGCGGGCCGTCGGGAATCTCCAGCAATCGTTCCTGCTGGGCTTCGAGAACCGCCCTGTCCTGCTCGAAGGTCCTCGCGATCTCTTCGAAGAGTTGCTGAGTCGCATTCGGATCATTCTGGTTGTAGCCATTCGCCGAGGACCAGAAGTAATAGCTGCTGCTCTCGGTCTCAGGAGTGATGCCGTGGAACAGCCGGAACGAAAAACAGTTTTCGCGCGGCCTATCGTACCGCCAGTCGCGCAGCGTACCAGTCCCCGCATCGATGGCGCCGTTCCACTGAATTACCGCGTTGGGCGCGACGAATTCGATCTCCTGCCATCGATCGACATTTCCTTTGAAGCCGACTGTCTTGACGTAGGTCGGTGGCGGCACCGAATCGAGCATCCAGCGCTCGAATCGCACACCGTTGGGGGTGCGCACGGTGCGCATTTTAGCTTCGACATGAGTGTTGGCGTCGCCGCCGACGGTGCCTTTGTGCACGTAGCCCAGATGCGAAAGGTCCATCAGGTTGTCCAGCACCAGCAGATAGCCGCTGCGCAAATGCATCATCGTATGCCGGTGTGGCCAGTTGCCGGCATCGTTGTGATAGGGATACCGGATCACCTGCGCGCGATCGGCCTTATCCGGATCGCCCATCCAGATCCATACGAATGCGTCGCGTTCCACCGCTGGATAGGTTCGGACCTGCGCGCCCGGTGGCACCTTATGATCTCCCGGAACCAGCACGCATTTTCCCGCGGAGTCAAAAATCAAACCGTGATAGCCGCACTGAATTCCTTGCGGCACCACTTCGCCGAGCGACAGCGGCGCGCCGCGATGGCAACAGCGGTCCTGGAGTGCGGCGACCGCGCGCGAGGAATCTCGGAACAGCACGAGGGGCTCACCCAAAATCCTTCGTGCGAGCGGGCGTTCAGCCACTTCGTCAGACCATGCGGCTATGTACCAGGCGTTGCGGACAAACATCGGCAGCCCCTCCGAAGGCGTCTGTGAATCTTACTGACCAGGGTCACGTTCTCCCAACCTCGGAGGTTGAGATTTTCGCGGATATTCTGTCAAGAGGATGTCTCGAGCGAGGAGTCGACGCGGCTTTGAGGTCCCCAATACAAGTTGACAAATAATCCTACACACCATTGATTCGCATTTGCGCCGGATAGAGGATTGAGGGGTTACCGCGAAAGAGGGGGAGAGCTATCGATGCTCGAAAGCGACAACCACAACGGGGTTCAGCAGGACGACGGCATGAATGGGAACGGCGCCGAGGCTCCCGCCAAGGGCAAAAAGCGGATTCTTACCCGGGATCTGAGCGCGCGCCTCGCGGAACTGGAAGGCCGGATCGACGTCATCAGCGCCGCGTTGTCCAAGCCGCAAACGCCCTCCGAGCTCGAACTGAAGGTGGCCGAGCTGGCGAAGCAGATCGCGAAGCTCGATGAGCGTGTGACCAAGATCGCGCATGCGGTCGCGCAAACCAACTTGTTGCACAGCACGCTTTCCTAGCGCGCAGCAAGGATCTCGGCGAGGTGCCGAGTTTCAACCTTGTCGCCCGCGCGATGCAGCCCGCCGCCAATCTGCATGAGGCATCCGCAATCGTTCGAAACCACAACTTCGGCGCCGCTCTCGCGGATCCGCACCATCTTGTCTTCCAGCATCGCACCCGAGATGTGTGGGAATTTCACTGAGAACAACCCGCCGAAGCCGCAACATTCCTCACGATCGCGAATCTCGAGGATCCGAATTCCATTCACCGCGGATAGGAGCGCGCGCGGCTGCTCGCGCACCCCGAGCTCGCGCATCAGGTGGCATGAGGGATGGTAGGCGACCGTGCGCTCGAAGTGCGCGCCGACGTACTTCACCTTCAGCACATCCACCAGAAATTGTGAGAACTCGAAAACCCAGGGGCGAATCGCGTCGGCTTTGGCGAGGAGTTCGGGCTCGTCGGCGAGCAAATCGCGATAGAAGATCTTGACCATGCTGGTGCACGAGCCCGACGGAATCACGATCGGCGTGCCCGGCTCGCATGATTCGAGGAAGCGGCGCGCGAGTTTTTTGGCCTCGGCGCGAAAACCTTCGTTGAATGCCGCCTGGCCGCAGCAGAACGCGCGCGGCATCGTTCGCACCTTCACCCGCAGCCGTTCGATGACGCTCGCGGCGGCGTCGCGTGCCTCGGGAAAGAACTCTTCCGCGAGGCAGGTCGGAAACAGCACTACTTCATTCATTCTTCATTTATTCTTCGGGCCAGATTATCGCGCCGTAGAGCATTTTGGGACCGTGCACGCCCATCACGATTCGCTTCTCGATGTCAGCGGTACGGCTGGGACCGGTGATAAACGACACGCGGTTACCCGCTATCGTTCCGGCGCCGAAGCCCGCGATCGCGGTAGCCAGATTGGGCACCACGCGATCGATATTCACGATGATCACGCTGATGGGCGGCAGCAGCGTGAGCGAGTTGGGGCGCGCCTCGGCGGTCATCACCGCGAAGGTCCCGGTCGATGCGATCGCATAGTGCGCTTCCGCGATACCGATATCACACGCCGCGAACTGCTCGATCATCGCGGCGCGATCGTTCTCGTGCCCCTTGTCGATGCCGCGCGGCTTCATCAGCGTGCAACCCGTCGCCTCCAGTGCCGCGCTGAACAGGGACATCCTCGTCACCACGCCCTCGCCAATCGCGACGCTCTTCGCGGCATGATCGCGCGCGACAGCCGCAACCCTCGAAGCTGCTTGCTCTGCAGTCAGGCTGCCGAGGAAGCGCCCGCTGACGGCCTCCAGCTCGCGCGCGAAAGTCGACACGAGTTCGGCACGCTGCGCGATCGAGGCAACCGGTACCGGCGGCGCGGCATCGTGACTCTCGTGCGCGCCGGGCGCTTGCGGCGTTTCCAGCGCACCCTTCAATCGCGCGAGCAGTTTGTGGAACTCCGCCACGAGGCTCCGTCAGCTCGCCGTGGGGTTGGAAGGTTTGCGGGGGCTATGCGGATGAGGCCGCGGGAAATCGCGAATTTTAGTCCACGCGCTAAATGGCGGCGGCATCCTTTTCAGCCATCCGTCGCGCGAGAATGGGCGCAGGATCCACGAGCCCATTTTCCCCAGCGCACGAATCGTCCGCGGATGCCGCGCCAGTTTCGCGAATCTCCGTGCGCCGCGGCGAACCCGCTGCGCGGCGCGCGGCCACTTGAGGTCGCTGTGCCCCTCGGTCTCTTTCCATCGGAGATGGAGCAGGATGCGCGGAATATCGATCCTGACCGGACAAATGTCGCGACACGCGCCGCATAACGTCGACGCGAACGGCAGATGGCCCGCCGCGCTGCCGAACAGATTCGGACTGATGATCGATCCGATCGGACCCGGATAAGTCGAGTTGTAGGCGTGCCCGCCGATGCGCCGATAAATCGGGCACACGTTGAGGCACGCGCCGCAGCGGATGCAGTAGAGCGCCTCGCGCATGACCGGATCGGCGAGCATCGCGCTGCGCCCGTTGTCGAGAATCACGACGTGAACCTCGCGCGGCCCGTCGATTTCCGCCTTGCGCCGCGGCCCGTTGATGAAGTTGGTGTAGGTCGTGAGCTTCTGACCGGTCGCCGTGCGCGCGAGAATCTCCAGGAAGTGGCTCACGTCCTCGAGCTTCGGGATCACCTTTTCGATCCCCATCACGCCGATGAAAATCTCCGGCAGCGTACTCGACAAGCGCCCATTGCCTTCGTTCTCGATCAGCACCAACGTTCCGGTCTCCGCAATCGCGAAGTTGACTCCGGTGATGCCCATCTCGGCCGCGAGAAAAATCGGGCGCAGCTTGGCGCGCGCCTGCGCGGTTAGTTCTTCCGGCTCGGCGCTGTAGGGCGTGTGCAGCTTTTCCGCGAACAGCTCGCCGATGTCCTCCTTTGAAAGGTGAATCGCCGGCGTGATGATGTGCGAGGGCGGCTCGTGGCGAAGCTGCACGATGTACTCGCCGAGGTCGGTTTCCGTGACCTCGATGCCGGTGCGCATCAGCGAATCGTTCAGCCCGATTTCTTCGGTGGTCATCGATTTGCCTTTGACCACCCGCGTCACATGGTTCTTTTTCGCTACATCGAGGATGTACTCGCGCGCCTGCGCCGCATCGGCGGCAAAGTACACGACGCATCCGTTCGCTTCGAGGTTGTCCTTCAACGCGATCAGATACTGGTCGAGATGCGCGATGGTTTCTTCCTTGATGCG
>JBGPMZ010000094.1:0-7780 GCA_041487255.1 Binataceae bacterium (SeqCode)
CGAAACGTAAATTCGAGCGCGTGTCGGATGCGCCAAATAAAACACTGATGGCGAGTGGGGACTCGCGGATTCTCCGAGAGTCGGTCTTCGAGTTGATAAACGGAAGTGACAAGCGGAAATCTTCCGCCGAGCAAGTGCAAGCAATCAAAACCGGGCAGTGGAACTAAAAGCAACCGGGGAGTTTTCTATCGGGACGCGAGACATATAGCACTGATTCAAAGCATCGGGCAAGACCCAGCTTGCAGGTCGCCAGGAACTAGCCGGTCGTGGAAGGTGAGGCCGTCCGGCGGCGAGCGACCTCATACAAAGCAATCGCGGTTGCGACCGATACATTGAGCGACGCTACTTTCCCGCGCATCGGAATGTCGACCAGATAGTCGGTGGTCTTCTTCACGATCTCGCGCACGCCCTTGCCTTCGGAGCCAACCACGATCGCAAGCTTGCTCGTCACGTCGAGATCGTAAATCGAGACATTGCCGCCGGGCGCCAGCGCCGCGATCCAATAGCCCGCCTCTTTGAGGTCCTCGAGCAAACGCGCGACGTTGCCGCATCGCGCGATTTTCAAATGTATCCAGGCGCCCGCCGACGACTTGATCGCCGCCGACGTCATCCCGACCGTATGATCCTTTGCGATCACGATGTTGCTCACGCCCGCGCCTTCGGCGGAGCGCAAAATCGCGCCGAGGTTACGCGGATCAGTGACGCCATCGACCAGCAGGAGCGGATCCGGCTTGGCCTCGAGCATGTCTTCGAGCTCGATATAGGCATACTCGCGCACCACCGCCGCGATCCCCTGATGCCGCGCGTCGCGTCCGCAATTGCGCGAAATCTCGGCCTCGTCGGCGAACGCGACCTGTCCGCCCGCGATGCGCACGCGATCAATTTCCTCTTCGAAACGATTCTCGTCGCCGGTGCGGATGTACAAGGTGCGGATGGCGCCGGGGGCGGCCGCGAGCAGTTCGCGCACCGGCTCGACCCCGTACACCAGATCGGTGCGCGCGTCCTCATGGTGATCATTGCCAGGACGATCGGGGCCCGGACGCTCGGGATGGCGCGGCGGATGCGGATGGCGATCGTGGTCGCGCGTGGGCGTGCCGCGCGCCTCGCCGTGCGGATGAGGTCCGCGGCGGTCGTCTTGAATCCTCGCGCGCCTGCGGTGGCGATCTTTCATTGCGGGAAAATGTTATCAGAAAAAGATTCGTCGCAAAGACGTCGAAGTCATAAAGAAGAAAGCGCGGCAGCGGGAGCACGAAGACCTCACGGCGTGAGGTGCTCCTAATTTTGCGCCGCGCCATCTACACTGAAATCCTCACGATGCTGAAAATCACCACCCTCGATCGCTATGTCGCACGCGAAGTGCTCGCGCCACTCGGGGTGGGCGTCGTGCTGCTCACCTTCGCGTTGGTGACGGGCAAGCTGCTCAAGCTGACCGACATGGTGGTCAATCATGGGGTGTCGATCGGCGAGGTGCTCGGCCTGATGGCGTTCATCATGCCGGCATTCCTCGAGCTGACGTTCCCGATGGCGGTGCTGCTGGGCGTGCTGCTCGGATTTGGCAGGATGTCGGGGGACCGGGAGATGATCGCGGCGCGCGCGTGCGGGGTGAGCCTCTATCGCATCGCGGTGCCGGTGATGATGGTGGCGGTGGTGGTGTATGCGCTGTCGAGCTGGTTTGCATTTTCGATTCGGCCATGGGCGAACATCAGCCTCGAGCAGCGGTTGTTCTACCTGACCCGCACGCGAGTCTCCGCGGTGATCAAGGAGAAGGTGTTCAACAGCGGCTTCAAGGGGCTGGTGGTCTACGTCGATAAGGTGTCGGACGACGCGGGAGGGCTGCAGGGCGTGATGATCTCGGACGCGCGGACGCCCGAGCAGCAGAACACCATCATCGCGCGGCGGGGGACTTTGTTGCCGGATGAACGCACCAACCGGCTGACCCTGCGTCTCTTCGATGGATCGATTTTCGGCGTCGATGCAAAGACCGACGCCTCGCATGTCACCAGCTTCAAGGCCTATGACCTGGCGATCAGGCCGAATGAGAGTTTCGGGTCGACCTGGCTCTCGCCCGACGAGATGTCATATGCGACGTTGCTGGCGGCGATTCGCGACGGGCGCGCCTCCGGCAAGCGCAACTACGAGGCCGAGACCGAGCTCGCGCGCAAGTACATGGTTCCGATCGCGACGTTGCTATTCGCGCTGCTGGGAATTTCGCTGGGCCTCAAACCGGCGCGCGGCGGGCAATCGGAGCGCTTCGGCGTCAGCGTCGGGTTGTTCTTCTTCTATTATTCGCTGATGCGCGTAGGACAGACTCTCGGCGAGCGCGGCGTGCTCAATCCCTTCGTTGCAATGGCGATTCCCAATGTGGTCTTCATCGCGCTCGCGATCGGGCTCTTCATCCGCGCCGCTGAAGATCGCGGCAACGAAAGCCGCGGTCCCGGCGATATCATCTGGGACCTGATCGAGCGCTTCGAACGCTCGCGGAGCGCCGCATGACGATCCGGCCGCGACTCTCGCCCATCATCGATCGTTTCCTGGCGGGAACCTTCTTCGGCCCCTTCATGGTCTGCCTCGCGGCCTTCACCGCGGCGTACCTGCTCGGCGACATCTTCGATCGTTTCGACACCCTGGTGCATCACGGCGGCCTTGGCGTGCTCGGCCTGGAGTACTTCGCGCTCAAGGTTCCGCTGATTGTGACCCAACTACTGCCGATCGCGTGCCTGGCCGGAGTACTGCTCGGCTTCGCGCTGCTCAACCGCACCGGCGAAGTGCTCGCCTGCCAGCAGCTTGGCATCAGCCGGATCGAGATGATGATCCCGGTCCTGCTGATCGGCGCGATCATCTCCGGTTTTCAATTTTTCCTGAGCGAGACGATCGTTCCCGCCGCGACGCGCGAGGCTAAGTATCTTTACGAGGTTGAACTTAGAGGCCGCCAACTCGAAGGCGTTTTCGCCAATCGGCACATCTGGATGCGCGTGCGCGACGGCTTTCTTTCCGCCGACAGCTACGACCGCAAGAAGATGGAGCTGGCGGGTATCACGCTCTATCGCCTCGGCCCCGACTTCGACGTCACCAATATCTTTCACGCCGAGCACGCGAGTTGGGATGGTCGCGGATGGGTTGCGCAGCGCGTCACCCGCTACAAACTGCGCGGCGGCGCCGTGTCGTCGTCGGAGCCGCCGGGCTTCCTCATTAACATCACGCCGGCGGATTTGGGGCTGCTGCGCCTGGAGCCCGAAGAGTTCAGTATTTGGGAACTCAACCGCTACATTCACGATTTGAAAAAGAAGGGGCTCGATCCGGGCGGCTACCTCGTCGATCGCGATCTGAAATACGCGATGCCGCTGTCGTGCCTGATCATGGTTGCGCTCGGAATCGCGCTCAGCCTCGATCCCTTGCCGCGTCATCTGAGCCTCGGGCGCAGCTTCGGATTGGCGATCGTCATCGGCTTCGGCTACTGGCTCGCGGCCGGACTGACCTCGTCGCTGGGCCATTCGGGATTCATGCCGGCATGGTTCGCGGCATGGTCACCGAATTTGTTGTTCACGATGCTGGCGAGCGGCATCTTCCTGTTCGGCGAGGAACGCTAGTCATGGGCGCGTTCGACATCGTGATGATCCAAGGCGTCGAGCCGTGGCATCTGCTCGGACTGCAGGCGCATCTCTTGGAGGCGGTTGCGACGAAGGAAACGCGGCCGATCCTCCTCATCCATACGATGAGCGGGCGGTTGCTCGCGCTCGGGCGCTATCATCTATATGACGGGCCAGTCGCGCGCGCGGGCTTGTCAGCATCGCGGCGCTTCACGGGCGGGCGCGTGATCGGTGCGGGCGAGGGATGGTTGGGGCTTGCGCTGATCCTGCCCTCGCGCGACGCGCTGCTCCCCGATCGCGACATCAAACTGAAGCCGGATCAGGTGATGAATCGCTACGTGCGCGGGCTCCTTGCGGGGATGCGCGAGTTGGGCCTCGAAGGTTTCTATCCCGGTCGCGACGCAATCACTATCGAGCGGCGCGAAATCGCGATGTGCACCTTCGAGACCGATGCGTCGGGTGCGATGCTGTTTGAGGCGGTGCTCGGCGTGAACCGCGTGATGGAGGAGGTTGTCCACGACCTCGAGCACTTTGATCCGGCCGGTCAGCTTTCGTGCGCGATGTATGGACCCGATGCCGCGACCAAGCTAGTGCGCGAACTCGATCGCGATGTTTCATTCGGCGAGATTGCCGGTGCGATCGCGCGCGGCTACTCGAACCTCCTCGGCGGCGGCGATCGTCGCGAACTCACGCCACTCGAAAATGCACAGGCGGAGCGCCGTGGCGCGTCACTCGAGCAGCGCGGTTGGCTTCAGCTCCTGGCAGAGGGAAGCCTCGCCAGCCGGGTTGCGACGCAACTCGGGAGCATCGAGGCGCGAGTGAAAACCTCCACCGACGGCGCGGTCGAAAACCTCGGACTGTTCGGCGACTTCATCGCCAACTCGCCCGGCATCTCGGCGTTCCAGTCGGAGATGAGCGGACGGAGAATCGACCTGGCTTCCGTTTCAGCCGCGGTGATGAAAGTCTTTGGCCACGGTGACAACTTCATCCTGGGAATCGGCGAGCTTTCGAATCTCGTGAAACTCATCACGCGCGCGCAATGAATCACGACGCCCTCGCAATCGCTCTGAACGATGCCGACCCCGAAGTACGGCTCGGCGCGATTCGCGACGTTGCTGAGAATCCCCAAATCACGCTTGACGAGCCGGCACTCGAGGCTCTGCGCGGGTGCCTCGGCGCGAGTCGAAAGGTGATCCAGCGCCGCGCGGCGGAAGCGCTAGCGGCGATGGCGACGCATGAAATGCGCGTGGTCGGGAAATTGCGCGCAATGCTCTCCCACCACGATCCGCGCGCGCGATGGGGCGCGGCGTATGCGCTCGGCCTCGCCACTTTGGATGGCGCGCTCGATTTGGATGCGATGCCGGCGCTCATCGAAGCGCTGTCGAGTAACGATGGCGACGTGCGATGGGCCGCGGCTGAACTGGTGGTGCGCCTCGGCAGGAAGCATCGCGACGCGGTCAGCAATCAACTCATCGCACTGGCGCACGGCGGAAATCTCAGCGCGCGCAAGATGGCGCTCTACTGCCTGCGCGACGTCGGTGGTCCGCCGGAGGAGTTGCTCGCGGTTGCGGAGAGTTGCTGCGGCGATCATCAGAGCCTTTTGAAGATGGCGGCGCTGGCATTGATAGCGCGCGTCGAAAATCCCGGCGATCGCGCCGCGACGCTGGCGATTCGCCTGCTCGAAAGCGACCCCGACGGTGGAGTGCGCCGATGCGCCGCGGTCGCGCTCGGTCATCTCGGGAATCGATCGCCTCGCGTGACGGAAGCGCTCACCCGCGCGGCGAATATCGAGGGCGACATCTATATGAAGCGCGCGGCGCACGGCGCGCTTGGGCGCCTCGGTGCCATCACATGATCGATCGGCTCAAGGAGCCGGCGGTGCGCGGCTTCATCGAGGCCGCGAGAATCGCGCATCTCGCCACCGTCAGCGGCGCGGGAGAGCCGCACAACGTGCCGCTGTGCTTCTGGTTCGACGGCGCGCGGTTTTACTTTGTGATAGATGAAAAGCCTAAGCGGAAGCGCGGAACCGCGATCAAGCGGATGAAGAACATCGCGGAAAACTCGCGAGTTGCACTCGTGATCGATCACTATGATGAAGACTGGAGCAGGCTTGCCTACGTGCTGGTTCATGGCGATGCGCGAATCGTGGAAGACGACGCCGAGTATGCGCTCGCGATCCAGCATCTGCGTCACAAATATGCGCAGTACCACGCCATGGATCTGACCCAGGATAAAAATCCCGCGATCAGAATCGAACCTCAACGCGTGCATGCGTGGGGCGCGAGATTCAAAGACGATGATTCGCCATGAGCCGCATTCCTGATATTCAAACCGCGCTCGGCGAGGCGTCGCTCGACGGATGGCTCTTATATGATTTTCGGCTCAGCGATCCGATCGCGTATCGAATCCTGGAGTTATCCGAGCACGAGATTACGACGCGGCGATGGTTCTGCTTCGTTCCGCGTTCCGGGCAGCCGCGCAAGCTGGTCTCCGCGGTGGAATCTCATCGCCTCGATGCGGTCGCGGGCGCGGCAATTGTGTATCGGTCCGCCGATGAGATGCGCAACGGACTCGTGCAAATACTCAGCGGCGCCAGGCGCGTTGCGATGGCATACTCGCCAAATTGCGCGATCCCTTACGTCTCGCGAGTCGACGCCGGGACCGTCGAGATGATCCGCTCGCTCGGCATCGAAGTGATTTCCGCGGCCGATCTGATTCAGCGATTCGAAGCGACGCTCACGCCTCCGCAACTGGAAAGCCACCATCGCGCGGCGATCAAATTGCGCACCATCGTCGATGAAACCTTTGCTGAGCTTGCGCGCCGCATTCGCAATCGAAGCGAAGCGTGCGAGCACCACCTCCAGCGATTCGTCATGGAACGATTCTCCGCGCACGGTTTGGTGACAGCATCACCGCCGATCGTTGCGGCCAACGCTCACAGCGCCGATCCGCATTACGGCCCGTCGGAGCAACATCCGACGCCGATAAGCCGCGGCGATTTTGTCCTCCTCGATTTGTGGGCGAAGGAGCCCGCTGAACCATCGATCTATGCCGACTTCACCTGGGTTGCGTTCGTGGGCGAGGAGGTGCCGGCAGAGCACGCGAAGATTTTTTCAATCGTCGCGAACGCGCGCGATGCCGCCGCCGATCTGATTCGCAAGCGGGTGGCGAGCAACGAGGCGGTGAGCGGACGCGAGGCCGATCGCGCGGCGCGCGAGGTGATTGAGGCGGCAGGATTCGGCGAACGATTTCTCCATCGCACCGGGCATTCGATCGGCCGCGAGGTCCACGGCACCGGCGCCAATCTGGACTCGCTGGAAACCGACGATCATCGGATGCTGATTGGCAACACCTGCTTTTCGGTCGAACCCGGGATTTATCTGAAAGACCGCTTCGGCGTTCGCAGCGAACTCGATATGACGATCGAGAACGGCCGCGCTAAAATCAGTGCCGACGCCATTCAACACGAAATCATTCCGATCCTCGCGCGCTTCGTCGCCTGATCCGCAGACCGCATGATTCGCACGATCCTCTTTGACCTCGACGGCACCCTGGTCGATACCGAACCGCTCCATTACGTCGCCTTCACGGAGACGCTCCGGCCCGAAGGCATCGAGCTTTTGAGCGAGGAATACTTCTCGCGCCTGGTTGGATACAACGACCACGACTGCTTCGAAGTTGTCCTTAAGGAAAACGGCAGAGACGCGAGCGCGGCGCGCATCGATGCATTGATCGTGCGCAAGGCTGAACGCTATATGGAGATGATTCGCAATCGCGACGTGCTGTATCCGGGCGCGGCCGATTTCGTGCGCGGGTGCGCCGCGCGGTTTCCGCTGATGATTGTCACCGGCACGCTGCGCGCCGAGGCCGAACTGATTCTCCGCCGCGGCGGTTTGCGCGATTTGTTTGTCGACATCGTCGCCGCCGATGATGTCCAGCGCGGCAAGCCCGATCCCGAAGGATTCGTCGCAGCGTTGGGCCGCCTGGGTTTTCTGCTTCGCCAGCGCGACGCCATCGAGCCGGCCCAAGCGCTCGTGATCGAGGACACCGCCGCGGGAATTGCGGCTGCGCGCCGCGCTGGAATGCGCGTCCTCGCGCTGAAGCATACCTCGCCGGAGTCGGACCTGGCCGACGCCGACCTGGTTCGCGAATCGCTGCGCGAGACCGACCTCGACGACGTCTTGCGCCGCCTC
>JBGPMZ010000095.1:0-7697 GCA_041487255.1 Binataceae bacterium (SeqCode)
AGCGCGTTCCGACCACCCACGGATAGGTCGCGATGTCCGCGATCGAATAGTCGCCGCCGAGGTACTGCGCCTCGCTCAGCCGCTTCTCCATAGCGTTGAGGAGACGGTGCGACTCGTTGGTGTAGCGATCGATCGCGTAGGGAATCTTCTCTGGCGCGGCGCGCATGAAATGGCCGCGCTGTCCGAACATCGGACCGACGCCGGCCTTCTGGAACATCAGCCACTCGATGACCTTGTATTTTGCGCGCGTTTCCTTGGGCAGTAGCTTGCCGGTCTTTTCCGCGAGGTAGAGCAGAATCGCGCCCGATTCGAAAATCGCAATCGGCTTCCCGTCCGGCCCGTCAGGATCGACGATCGCAGGCATTCGGTTGTTAGGGCTGATCTTCAGAAAGTCAGGCTTGAACTGTTCGCCGTTGGCGATATTGACCGGCACGATGCGATACGGAAGTGCGGTCTCCTCGCAGAAAATCGTAATTTTGTGCCCATTCGGGGTGGGCCAATAGTAGATGTCGATCATCGCGTCCTCCGTGCGGTTGAGTGCGAGGTTTCAGGCGAGGTTTCAGAATAGTCGGATCGGCTGCTAGTTCGCCAACGGCGGATCGAACGCACTCACTGGTGGCGGATCGCCGACGAACTTCTCGATTTGCACCAGCGTCGTTTGTGCGCTCGGCCCCTGCGCGAGGCGCGAGGTTCCCTTATCCAGCGTCAGTACATTCGGGTTGCCATGCTTGTCGAGACTGCCGATGACGCCAGGATGCTCGGGGTCGTACCATGCGCCGGTCGACATTTGCACCACGCCGCGCCGAATCTCGTCGCTCACGACGGCGCCGGCGAGAATCGCGCCGCGATCGTTGAACACCCGCACCACATCGCCACTGCTGATGCCACGCGCCGCCGCATCTTCACGATTGATGCGAATCGGCTCGCGTCCCGCGACTTTGCTTTGCCGGCTGAGGCGCCCCATATCCATTTGTCCATGAAGGCGCGTGCTCGGCTGGGTCGTCAGCAGGTGGAGCGGATATGTCCTTGCGATGGCACTGCCGAGCCACTCCGCGGGTTCGAGCCACGCCGGATGTCCGAGGCAATCGTCGTAGCCGAAGCCGGCGATCTTCTCGGAGAAAATCTCGATCCGTCCTGAAAGTGTCGCAAGCTTGTGGCGATTGGGGTTGGTGCGGAATTTCTCGAACAGCACGATTGGCTTCGATGCTGCCGGCATTTCGAAATAGCCGCGCTCCCAAAATTCGTCGAAGCCGACCCATGGCCTTCCGAGCTTGGTGGCCTGCTCGCTCGCGATGTCATAGAGATAGCGCACCCACTCCATCTCGTTGCGCATTTCGGTGAACAGGTCGCGCAACTCGAAGCGCTCCGCGAGATCGGAGAACGTGTCGAAATCGTTGCGCGCCAAACCCACGGGCGCGATCGCCTGTTTCATCGCGATGATGAACCGATCGCGCGACGCGGCGCCGAGATCGTTGCGTTCGAGGTTCGTGGTCGCGGGTAGCACGATATCGGAATGGCGCGCGGTCGCGGTCCAGAATGCCTCGTTGACGATCACGGTGTCCGGCCGTCGCCACGCGCGAATCAGCCGATTGATATCCTGATGATGATGGAACGGATTGCCGCCGCTCCAATAAACCAGTTTGATATCCGGATACGTGAGGTTCTGCCCGTCGTATTGAAACGGCGCCCCGGGGTTTAGCAGCAGGTCGGCGATGCGCGCGACCGGAATGAAATCGCGCACCGGATTGTGGCCCATCGGTAGCGAGGGCGTCGGCGCATCCTGCCGCAGACCCGCGAGGCCCTCCATGCTGCCGTAGCCGAATCCGAAACCGCCGCCCGGAAGTCCAATTTGGCCGAGCATCGCCGCGAGCGCGATCGCCGCCCAGAACGGCTGCTCGCCGTGATCGGCGCGTTGCAGCGACCAGTTCATCGTGATGAAGCTGCGCGCTGCGGCCATCCGCCGCGCGAGGCCACGAATCGTATCGGCCGGAATCTCGCTGAGACGCGCGGCCCAGTCGGTATCTTTTGCGATGCCGTCGTCCCGGCCCATCAGGTAGTCGCGGAAGCGCTCGAAGCCGACGCAATATCGCGCGAGGAATTCGGTGTCGTGCAATTCCTCGGCGATGAGCGTGTGCGCGAGCGCGAGAATTATCGCGGTGTCGCTATGCGGACGCGGCGCGAGCCACTCGGCATCGAGGAACGCGGCCGCATCGTCACGCATCGGGCTGATGTTGCAAAACTCGACGCCCGCGGCCTTCACCCGTTGGAGCCATTCGCGCGTGCGATGCTCAACCGCGCCGCCGGGAGTCACCTGAGTGTTGCGAATCGGCAGTCCGCCGAACATCACCACCAGCTTGGTATGCTCAGCTATACTCTGCCAACTGGTGCCCGGTCCGTTGATCGCGTGCAGCGTGCCGAGGACGTTGCGCACCAGCACCGCGCCGGCCGCGTTGCTGTAGGTCTCGCGCGAGTTGGTGAAGCCGCCAATGGTCGCGAGGAAGCGGCGCAACTGATACTGCGCGTGATGGAAGCGGCCCGCGCTCGCCCATCCGTACGAGCCGCCGAAGATCGCGCGATTGCCGTGCTCACTAATCACCCGCTGGAGTTCGCCGGCGACGAGATCGATCGCGCGCTCCCACGACACCTCGACGTATCGATCGCCACCGCGGCCGTCGTTCGCTGCGCCCGGCCCGTGCTTCAGCCATCCCTCGCGAACAGCAGGCTTCGCCACGCGGCTATGATGATGCACCGCATCGGGAATCGAGCGCAGCATCGGCGCGGGATCGAGATCGTGCGCAAACGGCTGGATATCGACGAGCCGCCCGTCCTCGACGACGGCATTGAAGGCGCCCCAATGGGAGCTGCCGGGAGTGATGCGGCGGGATTCAGGATTCGTGGCCATCGTCGGCGATCATTGCTCCAGCAAAATTTGGAGATGAGCCAACGAATTTAACCTACGGCGATGACCACGTCACGCCGCCATCGTGGGTGACGAAGTGCGCGCCGTGTGGCGCGATCACCGTCGCGTTGTTGCTGTCGGTTGCGCTGATAGCCGTAAGGTCATCGCGCGAGGGAGGCTTCACCACCATCCAATGCGCGCCGCCGTCGAGTGTGCGCACGATGGTGCCGGACTTGCCGACGATCCAGCATACGTCGTTGGAGGGTGCCGAGGCGGCAAGCAAATCCGTCGTGACCCCGCTGCGCAGCGCGAGCCACGGGCTGGAGTTTCCCGATCGCATGATCGCGCCATCGCTCCCGAATTGCCAGGCGACGCTGCCATCTGGCGAGGCGACCTGGTTCATTCGGGACTGCTTCGCCATTGTCTCGGTAGCGCCGGAGAATGCCGAACCCGTCGCGACACTCGGCGCTCGCAGCGCGCGCGCCATTTCCGCGGGCGCGTTTTGCGGCTGCGCGGGTGCCGACAACGCCTCACCCCTCGGGGAGATCGAATCCTGGGCCGAAACTGCCTCGGATTCCTTCGGTGCCTTGTCCTTGCGCGCCAACTGCGCAGACTTTGGCAACTTCATCGCTCCCCCTGCTTGCGGTGCGCCGGGTGCCTGCGGCGCCGGCACTGCGGCCTCGGGAGGCGGTGCCGCGGCGCGCTCTGCCAACTCGAGTTTCGATGGCCCAACCGGCGAGGCGAGCGCGATCACCTCCGGCGCGCGTTGCTCGCGAGTGCGCACTCCGATCGCGATTACGATCACGACCGCGGCCACCGCGAGGGGCGCCAGCAGCCGCGTGATCCACAAAAGTCGCGGCGCGGGTTCAGCATCGATGGGCACTCCTGCGGCATCATCGGCGCGCGCGATCGACGCCATCATCAATTGGCATCGCACGCACGACGTCAGATGCGAATCGACGCGCGCACGCTCACTTCGCGAAAGCGAGCGATCGTAGTAGGCCGCAAGGATCTCGGGCGCCGGACAATCCGCGGCATTCGAGGACGACGCGCCTTGAAGTTCGCGCTTGAGTGCCGCCTCAAATGCGTCCGCTGCTTTCTTCTCGCCGGCCAAATCTGTCCTCGATCCTAGAACGATCTGCCTTCCTTCTTTTGCGATATTAGCCCCGTGGTCGCCGTCGAAAGCTCCGTGCCAAATTTGAACGGCGAGTCGCTCGCCGCATGATCGTAGCAAAGCTGAATCTGTTCGGTGCTCATCCGATGGGTCCGGCGCAGTTCGTGCTCGACACGCTTGCGCAGTTCGCGGCGCGTGCGCTCCAGCTTTCGCGAGACCGTCGATTCGTGCTCGCCCATCGCGCGTGCAATCTCCCGCAGCGTCAACTCATCGCGATAGTAGTAGCCGAGGCGCAAACGATCCTTGCCCGCGAGCCCCGCGATCGCGGCGCTCAGCACCGCGGCGAAGATTTCCATCGTGCGCGCATGACCAGGCTCCGGCGGATCGGCCGCTTCCGGTGAAGTGCGCGATTCGTGGAGCTCCGCATTTTCGAGCGGTTCGAAACGCCGCGAACCTCGGATGTTGTCGATGTGTCGCTGGGCCACTATCGCGCGTAGCCAGGTCGCCAGCGAGCTGCGCCCGTGGAAGTAGTCGAGCAGCGAACGACGCGAAGCACCGCGCGCGTCGACGCCGTACAGTTCAGCCCACATCGAATCGGCGATTTCGCGCGCCGCCATCTCCTCGCGGCAGATCGCGCGCGCCGCAGCATGCAGAATCGGCCGATACTTCTCGATGAAAGTTTCCCATGCTTCCGCGACTCCCGCCCGGCATGCGATCGCGAGTGCGAGGTCTTCCGCCCGTAGCGATTCGAGATAATCCTCGGCCGATTCGCCGCGTTCGAGTCCACCCCACGACTTGACGCTGCGCGTGAGGGTCTCGCGCACGCCGGCCTCCGGAATTCTCCAATCCTCGCCAAATCGGAGGATGCGCGCGGCCGTCACCGCATACAGCTTTTGCAGTTCGGATGAAGAGTCGTCCGCCATCCTCACGCTTTCGCAATCGCCCAGGTGGAAGTTGCGGTCACCGCCACCGCACCGCGCTCATTGGCGATCGAGGCCTCCATGAACGCGAGGGCGCGGGTGCGGCGGATGACGCGCGCGTCGCCGCTCATCGGACCCGGACGCAGCGCGCGCAGGTAAGTCAGCTTGACCTCGGCGGTGACGGCCCATTCGCCGGCCTCGAGCACCGAGGCAATCGCGGTCGAAAGCATCTCGTCGATGAAGATCGCAAGATAGCCGCCTTGCACGATTCCGAACGGATTGAGCACCGACGATGGCTGCAGTTCCCAGGACCATCGTGCGGTTCCCGGGCCGAATTGGAGCGGGCGCATTCCGAGCGCGAGATTGGGCGAGGAGAAGTCGGCGACCCGATTCTCGCGAATCAGCTGATTGATGGAATCGACGGGAGCCGGCTTGTTCTCGGCCACGACGCCTCCGCGTATGCGGGATCAGCTTCAATCATAGGCGTCGCGACAGACAAGTCCACCCATCTCGATTCCGGGGTTGGAACCGACCTGACAAATGCGGTTCGGACGGAAGCCGACCGCGATTTAGCCCGGCGACTCCTGGGCTAGTGCGCCATGCCGTTCAGGATACCGGCCAGGAAGAGGAACCCGAGGGTTACCGCAGATGCCAATCCGACAAAGATGATCATCTTGCCCATAGCACTGACTCCCTCGTCGAAGGCTTTTTTCCCACTCGCCTTCGGCGTCATGACCATTCGAGGGGCTTATCCAAAGAGACAAATACGCTTATGTTTGAACGAGGTCAACAAATTTTGAAGTTCCGGATTTCTTAATGATTTCACCAGCTTAAAGCGGTGCGCGATCCAGCGACCGATACTGGATCGCCTCGCTGATGTGCTGGGCCTCGATGCGCTCCGACGCTTCCAAATCCGCTACCGTCCGCGCCACTTTGAGTATCCTTGTGTATGCGCGGGCGCTCAGCCCGAGGCGGTTGATCGCGAGTTCGAGCAGGCGCTCGCCGCCCGATTCGATTTGGCAATGCGCGCGCAACTCGCGTGAACCCATCTGCGCGTTGCAATAGAAGCTCATCCCGGCAAATCGCTTGAGCTGGACCGAGCGGGCGCGATCCACGCGCTCGCGAATCTTTTCCGACGACTCGCCATCCGACTTTTCCGTGAGTTCCTTGTACCGTACGGCCGGCACCTCGATATGGATGTCGATGCGATCGAGCAGCGGCCCCGAGATGCGCGAGCGATAGCGCTGGATCACGATCGGCGAGCATGAGCATTCGTGGGTCGCGTCACCGAAGAAACCGCACGGGCACGGATTCATCGCCGCGACCAGCATCACGGTCGCGGGAAAGGTGAGCGTGCCCATCACCCGCGAGATGGTGATGCGCGCGTCCTCTAGCGGCTGGCGCAAGACTTCGAGCGCGTTCTTGCGAAACTCCGGCAACTCGTCGAGGAACAGCACGCCATGATGCGCGAGGCTGACTTCGCCCGGGCGGGGCACCGATCCGCCGCCAATCAGACCCGCATCGGAAATGGTGTGATGAGGCGAGCGAAACGGGCGCGTCGAGATCAGCGCGCGCCCATCAAGCAGACCCATGACCGAATGAACCTTGGTGGCCTCGATCGCTTCCTCGAAAGTCATCGCGGGCAGGATGGTCGGAAGGCGCTTGGCGAGCATCGTCTTGCCGGAGCCGGGCGGACCGATCATCAGCACGTTGTGCCCGCCGGCGGCGGCGACCTCGAGCGCGCGCTTGGCCTGCTCCTGCCCCTTCACGTCGCTGAAGTCGACGTCGTACTTGCTGTGCGCGTGGAACATCGTCGCGACGTCAGCAACCGTCGGTGTGAGTTCGCGCTGTCCTTCGAAAAACTCCAACGTCTCACGCAGCGTATCGACCGGGAGAATCGCGACGCCGTCGCCGACCACCGCGGCCTCCATCGCGTTCTCGCGCGGAAGTATCAGGCCGTCATACTTCGCGGTGCGCGCGTGCAGCGCGGTCGACAGCGCGCCCTTGATCCCGCGCACGCGGCCGTCGAGGGCAAGCTCGCCGATCACCAGATAGCGTCCCAGGCGCTCGCGGCTGGTGAGCCGCCCGGTCGCGCCGAGCAGCGAGAGCGCGATCGGAAGATCGAAAGCCGAGCCGTCTTTGCGCATATCGGCGGGCGCGAGATTGATGGTGACCGTGCGATTGGGAAAGTGAAAGCCCGAATTGATGATCGCCGGTTTAACCCGCTCCTGTGATTCCTTGACCGCGCCCGCGGCCAGCCCGACCGTCTTGAGGATTGGCTGAGTGCCGTTGCCGATATGCACCTCGACCTCGACGCCGAACGCATCGACACCCCGGAGTGCCGCCGAGAGTACACTTGCTATCAAGGAGTTAACCCGCGATGAGTATTACCTCCTAGCCCCGATTGGTCAAAGGCGAGCCGGCAGAGACGAGGCTGTTTCTACGGGCTGAGGGCGGGGACTTTTGTCCTAACGCGGTGTCGGATATCGGCTAGAAAGCCAATCACGATGCGGCCCTTCGATGTTTGTTCCCCTGAACTGGTAGTGGGTTTGTTTCTGCGATTTTGCGTTGCAGATACCACCCATGCCGTGGGTTTGTTTTTGCATTTTTCGACAATCGAGCGGGTGCCATTCGAGGTCCTTCGCCGAGCCTCAGGACCACTGCTCGCGATGCTCGCAGCGGGTTTGTTTTTGCGGAGCCCGACCGGAAAGTCCTTTATCTTCAAGGCTTCGGTGGGTTCGTTTATGTAATCGACCGCGAGGCG
>JBGPMZ010000096.1:0-7679 GCA_041487255.1 Binataceae bacterium (SeqCode)
CCAGGATCGCGGCCGGTCTGCGCGGCGATCTCGGCGGCCAGCAATCCGGGCACGATGCCGTCCTTGTCTGTCGTCCATACCGTGCCGTCGCGGCGCAGGAACGACGCGCCCGCGCTCTCCTCGCCGCCGAATCCGATCGAGCCGTCGATGAGCCCGTCGACAAACCATTTGAACCCGACCGGGACCTCGACCAGGCGGCGTCCGAGCGCAGCCGTCACGCGATCGATCATGCTGCTGCTGACTACGGTCTTGCCCACCGCGGCATCCTTCGACCAGCCGCCGCGATGCCGGAACAAGTAGGAAATTGCTACCGCCAGGTAGTGGTTGGGATTCATCAGACCGGCGCTCGGCGTGACGATTCCGTGGCGATCGTTGTCGGTATCGTTGGCGAACGCAACATCGAAGCGATCCTTCATCTCCACCAGCCGCGCCATCGCATGCGGCGACGAGCAATCCATCCGGATCTTGCCGTCCCAGTCCACGCTCATGAAACGAAAAGTAGGATCGACCGCGTCATTCACGACCGTTGCTTTAATGCGATAGCGATCGATGATCGCGCCCCAGTAGTGCACTCCCGCGCCGCCGAGCGGGTCGATGCCGATGCGCACGCCCGCCTCGCGAATCGCATCCATGTTGAGGACGCTTGCGAGATCGCCCACGTATGCCTCGACATAGTCGTGGCGATGGGTGCTCGACGCATTCAGCGCGCGCTCCCACGGGATGCGTTTCACGCCGCGCAGATCGTCGGCGAGGATCGCATTGGCGGATTTCTCGATTGCATTGGTAACGTTGGTATCGGCCGGGCCGCCGGTGGGCGGATTGTATTTGAAGCCGCCGTCAGCCGGAGGATTGTGCGACGGCGTGATGACGATGCCGTCGGCGAGGCCGCTTTTGCGCCCGCGATTGTAGGTCAGGATCGCATGCGAGATAGCCGGCGTCGGCGTGTAGCCGCGCGCGCGATCGATCATCACCTGCACATCGTTGGCCGCCAGCACCTCGAGCGCCGAAGCGAACGCAGGCTCCGAAAGCGCATGCGTATCCATTCCGAGGAAGAGCGGCCCGCTGATGTTGCGCTCCTTGCGGTAGGCACAAATCGCTTGCGTGATCGCGAAGATGTGCGCCTCATTGAACGCGCGCTCGAAGGACGAACCGCGATGCCCCGAGGTTCCAAACGCGACACGCTGCGAGGCAAGCGCGGGGTCGGGCCGCTCGGTGTAGTAGGCGGTGATCAGGCGCGGGACATTTACCAGCATCGACGGCGGTGCCGATTTTCCGGCGAGCGAATGCAACTTCATTACTAATTTTCCCTCGACTCCGCTTCGCTCCGCCTACCAAAGTTCTCTTTCCTTTTGCCCTCTCCTGCAGGGAGAGGGTGGCGCTACTGCGCCGGGTGAGGTTGGCGGCTGCGCTGTGGCGCTGCGCGCCCCCTTCGGCCTCATTCCAACAATTCTACAGGCGCGGCATCACCTCGGAGGCCAGCTTCTCCAGATGCTCCATTTCGTCGAAGACGGGATTGAGCAGGAAATGCTGGGCGCCGGCCCCCACCAGCTCGCCTAGCTTGTCGACGCATTCCGTGACGCTTCCCCAAATCGAAACGCGCGGCGCCATGTCGGCATTTTTATAGCGCGCGCCGAACCACTCGCGCAGGCGGCGCTCCGCGCGCTCGCGATTGTCATCGAGCGCGACATAGACACGCTTCGAGATTGGAAACTTCGCGGGGTCGCGCTTCGCCTCTCCGAGGAGGCGGCGCAGCATCGCGCTCTGCTTGACGAAGTCCGCAGTCGACGACGACCCGGCGCCCATCCATCCGTCACCGTGGCGTACCGTGCGCTTAAGCGCGACCTCGTCGCGCGCACCAAACCATATCGGCGGATGCGGCTTCTGCAGCGGCTTGGGCTCCATTGCGACGTTCTCGAATTTCCAGTACTCGCCGGCAAACGTCGCGCGCGGCTGCGTCCATAGCGCCTTCATCACCTTGATCCCTTCGACGAATCGTCGCGAGCGATTTTCCTTCGGGATGCCGAAGGCCGGTTCCGGGACGTGCGGATTGCCGATGCCGACGCCGAGGGTGAGGCGTCCCTGGCTCAACTGATCCAATGAGGAGAGCGCTTTGGCCAAATGCACCGGGTTGCGCGTCAGCGGCAGGATCACCGAGGTCCCGAGCCGCACCCTCGAGGTGAGAGCGGCGGCGAACGTCAACAGCGTGACCGGTTCGAGCATCGGCGCGTCGCCGAGGATCTGCTCCTGCACCCATACGCTGTCGTAGCCAAGCGCCTCAGCGCGCGAGAGATAGTCGCGCAGGAAACGCACATCGGCCGGCGCGCTGGTTTGGGGAATCGCGATGCCGCAGGGAGTCTTACCGCTCATAGTTGACGCTCCTTGCGATTAGTAAACCACACGGAGCGTGCGATTCGTAAGCGACGCCGAGAGCTACTGCTGCTTCGGATGAGCCTTGAAGAAGTTCCAGATCACATCGGTGGCGTTGAGCTTGTCGCTCGGCTTGCCGACGATGCGTGCGGGCAGCCGATTGACGCCGCCCGGCCACACGTGACCCATGTCGTCGACGAAATATTCCACTACCTGGGCGCCACCCCGGCAGTCGTCGAACCTGACGATTTCGACGCCGTCGCGATGCGCATCGCTAGCCGGCTTCATGGGACATCGGCCGAGTTGCCGCCATTGCGCGAGATTTTGTTCGATCGGAGGCTGTTCGACCGGCTCGCCACGAATCTTCACGGTGCCCCCCGCAGGCAGTTCAATCGGATCGTCACGGCCGATAATGTAGAGCATCGGGAGCGGATGCTTCAGTTGACGATCGTGAATGAAGAGATGACCCGCGACCGGTGCAATGGCCGCAACCTTGTCCGATAGCTCCACGCCCGTACGAAACGTCATCGACGCGCCGTTGGAAAATCCTGTAACGAAGATGCGGTTGGGATCTGCGCCATAGCGCGTTTCGAGTGCCTCGATGATGTACGCGATGAACTCCACATCGCCATCATTGCGCTTGCCCGAGGCATGCCGCCCCGAACCCTCGTTCCAGGTAAGTGGATTGAGCAGGAAGCTCGGCCTTAGCTTCGGATGTTCAGCAACGCCATCGGGAAACACCGCGATGAAATCCTCGCGATCGGCTTTGCGATCCCATCCGGTTTGCTCCATCGCTTGCTGGCCCGTGCCGCCCGCGCCATGGAGCATGATGACTGCGGGGCGCTTGCGTTTGGCATCGAAGCCAGACGGGACGTGCACGATGTAGCGGCGATCGAATCCTCCGAGGAGCACAGTCTCGACGCGATCCCATGGCGCGATGGGTTGGGCGGCATTTTTTTCCGCCGCGAGTGAACAACGGGGCATGACAACCATGGCAACCATCGCAATTGCGGCGATCGCGGCGCCGATGATCTTGCGCTGGTGGCTGAGCCGCTTCACGTCCTGTAGTGTACGCTCGCCGACGCGGTCCGTTTCAGGATGCAGCGGCGCTTTTGATTTGGTAGGTTGCGGATTTTGGAGGGCAACCGTTTGCGAATCGCGCTGATCGGACAGGCAGCTTTTGCGGAAAAAGCGCTCGACGCGCTGCTTAAGCATGGCGACGAAATCGTGCATGTATTCTCGCCGCCCGATCCTCCTGCCGGACGTCCCGATCCGCTGACGGCAAAGGCGCGCGAGCTGAAATTGCCGCTCAGCCAGCCGACCTCGTTCAAGACCGACGCCGCGTTCGAACAATTCAAGGCGCTGGATGCAGACCTCGCCGTCCTGGCATTCGTTACGCTGATCGTGCCCGAGCGCGTGCTGTATGCGCCGCGCCATCAATCGATCTGCTTTCATCCCTCGCTGCTGCCGCGTCATCGGGGCGCGAGTTCGATCAATTGGACGTTGATCGCGGGCGACAAGGAGACTGGTGTCACCTGGTTCTGGCCCGACAAAGGCCTCGATACCGGCCCGATACTTCTGCAGAAGAAAATTCCGGTCGAAGCCAACGACACCGTCGGATCGATTTACTTCAGCCGGCTCTTTCCACTCGGCATCGACTCGATGATCGAAGCGATCGAGCTGGTCAAGAGTGGACGTGCACCGCGTATCGCGCAGGATGAAAGCAAAGCGACCTACGAACCGATCTGCCGCGAGGAGCACGCGAAGCTCGATTTCTCGAAATCTGCGAATGAAGTGCATAACTTGATTCGGGGATGCGATCCGCAACCGGGCGCCTACGCCGATGCGGAGGGGCGGCGCATTCGGCTGTATGAACCGTCGCTCGAGGCCGCCAGCGCGGACGCGGCGCCTGGCACGATCGTTTCGATTGGCGGTGACGGCATGAAAATCGCGCTCGCGGGCGGCACCGTCGCCATCAAACGCGCGCGCATCGAGCCCGAGGCCAAAAAAGTTGCGCCTGCCGAGCTGGCATCATCCGGTGCAATTCGCCTCGGGTTGAGGCTCAGGTAGCCTCACTTTCTTTTTTTCGTTTTCGTCGTCTTCGCAGCCACCTTCCGCTTCGCCGACTTACGCATGCCGAGCTTCTTCTCGACCGCCGCGACGGCGTCGTGCGCGGCTTCCTTGACTTGCTCCACGGACAATTCGAGGTCCTGCTCGATCGCTTCGACAATTCCAGAAGCCGTCACCTTCTGATTTGGCGCTGATCCTTTGCGCTTCGAACTCTTGGCCATCTCTCAATCTTGCCAGCATTGTGGAAAAAAGCCCAAGCCCGGGCCGTTGTAGCCTTGCCCTCCAGCAACGGCGCGTTAGGATGATCGACCTGCCATGCGGCTATGCATAGGGACATCCAAGGGAATCGTGATCGTCGATCCCGCGCGAGGCTCAACGCCCTTGATGGTGCTCGCCGATCCATCGCCGGTGTGGTGCATGGCGCAGGATTGCGCTGATCCCGCGTGCATCTACGCCGGATCCAATGACGTGATCGCGCACGGACACGCGGTGTTCGCGCGTTCCGTCGATGGCGGCCGCACCTGGACCGAGATGATCCCTCAAAGCGCGCGCGCCGAAGAAATCTGGGCGATGGCGGCCGCGCCGCAGCAAGCAGGCCAGGTCTTCATCGGCACCTCGCATGGCAGGCTTTTGCGCAGCGACGATCGAGGCCGCACCTTCCGGGAACTGACCGCGTTCCTGAAAGTGCCTGGCCGCGATCGATGGAGCTTCCCACCACCGCCGCACATTCCGCATGTTCGCAGCATCACCTTCGACCCGAACCATCCGGCGCTGATGTACGTCGGAGTGGAGGAAGGCGGAGTTTTCCGTACGCACGACGGCGGGCAATCTTTTGAATCGCTCAACAGCGGGCTCTACGACGACGTCCATACCGTAGCGATAGATCCGAATGATTCGCGCCGTCTCTACGCCACCACCGGCCGCGGCTTCTATGTTTCGGAAAACGCCGGCGGGTCATGGCGTCAGGTCAAAGCAGGATTCAATCGCGCATACACGGTTCCACTGGTAGTGGTCGGAGACGCGCACCCGGTCATCTATACCGTGGCGGCGGCGTCTCCTCCGCCGATGTGGCGCGTGGGTGCGCGCGGCGCCGATTCGATGATGTTTCGCAGCGACGACCGCGGCGAATCATTTCAGATCGTCGAGCGCGGCGCCGGAGTGCATCGTGGAATGGTGATGCGATTTCGCCCGGCCCCGGACGGCAGCGGCGGTTTCTTCGGGGTTTCGGATGACGGCACCGTGATTCGCTCGGTCGGCAATGGCGAGGACGCCGTCCTTTCGATCGCAGAAAAGTTGCCGCCCGCCTACGATCTTGTCCTGATGCCGTAGCAATGCAAATCGCGATCCCGGTTTCTCTACTCCTAGACGAAAAAATATACTATAAGACGGACACCGTGAAAGATCCTGCACCTCAATCTGACCGCCGCGAGCCCTATTTTCGGCCTAAAACCTCGGTCGCGAAACGCGATATGAACCACGGTTTGCGTCACCGCATCGCCCGGGGGAACCGCCGCTCGCACCCAGCCTCAGCTGGGCGAGTTTGGGCGCCACCTGCGCGATTTCTCCTCGATCAAGCCATCCGAACCAGAACGGATAACCTCGCAGAACCATTCTCTAATAAGCTCTTTCTCTTCCTTTGGCACCCTCCGCTGGTCTCTTTCGTCAATGATGTGCTAAGAAGAGTCGCTCACGATGATTTTCGCTCGCGTCGAGCGACGAACGCGTTTGGGAGAGAAGTACTATGCGGCGCCACAGCCTCAGTGTAGTTGCGTTAGCTGCGGCAACCTTTCTGCTCGCTACCGTATCGGCAGCGTTCGCTCATCAAGGCTCGCTGCACCATGGCACCTCCAAGAAACTCATCGGCCCCGGCGGATCGGCGCCAGGTACGGTTCTCTGGACGTACTACGAAACCACCTACCTCGGCTTCCTTTGCAGCAGTGCAACGCCTGCCGAGGGCTGCAATCATGAAGGCGCCGGCGACAGTATCATTCGGCTAATCAACCCCAACGGATCGGCGAACGAATTCCTTAGTGGCCTGGAACGGACCGTTTGCGCCATGATTTATGTCTTCGACGATGACGAGGAGATGGCCGAGTGCTGTGGTTGCCCGCTTTCCTCGGCGAAAATAGCGACTTTCTCGGTTGAGAAAGACCTCACGTCAAACTGGGGGCTCCCAGGGCCGGGTCCTGAAGGCCTCGGCGTCATCGGGATCGTGGCCGCTTCGCAAAATGCGTCCCTCGTACTTGGACCGAACAGCGGCAATGGCTTGGGCTGCGATACCACTCAAACCCAGGCGTGCAATTCAGGCTGCGATCCGACTAACTTTCCCGGTTACACCGTCCTGCCCATCAGTAATCTGCTCGGAAGCATCACGCACAGCCAAGTCGTGCAGGCGGGGCCGACCGACGCGCGCGCTTCCATCTTTGGATTGTCCGAAATAGGGCTATTTGATGACGCCGACGGCGATGTGTCCAATCTGGTTTATCTACAGAATCAGTGCGGCGCGTTGGTCGGGAATAGCTCGCACCATGCAATCTGCAACTGTCCGGCAGAGTGAGGTCGTATTTCTCCCTCGGCCACGTCAATCTTGGTGTTTTCGCTACTATGGCCCCATGCTTCGACAATGTGGTACACAAGCTGCGGTGGTTGTTATTTGCGACAATAGCTACCCAAGGGAGAAATGGGTGTGATAAACCGAATCTTAGGCCGAGTTGCGTTGGCTAGTGGGCTATTGCTGATTTCGCTTGGATTTTCTGCATTGGCGAATGCGGCTTCGTTGCGCCATGGCTCGACTGGCGGCGGCGCTCAAGTCACCGGCGCCCTTCCCGGTCAGGCGCTGTGGGGCTACTACCTCACCACCGAAAGAGGAGTCGAGTGTGACCCTGGGACTCCTCCGCTAGATGCCCTTTGCAACACCGAAGGGCGTGGGGACAACATCCTTCGCCTGGTCAACCCGAACGGATCGGCGAACCCGCTCCTCGCGGGCGGTATCGAGCAGACCGTTTGCGCCATGATTTACGTGTTTGACGACGATGAAGAGATGGGCGAGTGCTGCGGTTGCCCCATCACCTCGGCGGGGTTGCTGACGTTCTCGGTCGAAAAGAACCTGACCTCCAATTGGGGACTTCGGGGCGGACTTGAGGGAGGAGACCACGGCAATGGCGCTATCGCGATCGTTGCTGCGGCGCCGAACGGTCCCGGAAATACTTGCAATCCGACCAACGTTCCGGGTTACGAGATCA
>JBGPMZ010000097.1:0-7675 GCA_041487255.1 Binataceae bacterium (SeqCode)
GTCGACGACCACCGCCGTCACCCTGTTGTTCGCGAGAAATGCAGCTAGCTGCAAATCCGCCTCCGGCAAGTCGTGGGATCCACCAAAGTAGTTCACGATAGGCCAGCGGCGCACTTCAAAACGTTCTACTCCGGTCCACCCAGAGACATTGCGAAAGCACATCCCACATTCCGCCTGCCAGTCCATGCTGAGACCACCGGCCCCCCACGGTAGCGTTAGCACGACGTCTTTGCGCGATAGGTATCGCTGCGCGGAGCCGTCGGTGAAGAACTGCGGTGTGCCGATTGGCGAGGCCCAGAAGCGCGCTGACGGATTCGGCAGCATCAAAAAAATCGTCGCTACAACAGCGACGAGTCTATATTCGCGGCGGCTCTCAGGATCGACCAGCCACAGCGAAACGATCAGCGCCAACGCGAGCGGCGGAAAAACCATCAGCCGCGAGGGCAGCGCGTGCTCGAGAAATGGAACGTGCGTGAGCGCCAGCCACGGCATCGGAAGGAATGGCGATCCGTTGATCTGCAGATAGGGTCCAATCGCGCAAACGCCGATAAGAAGAGTCGACGTCACCAGCGCCTTGCATAGAGGCTCGCTCCAATGCCGGCGCGCCCATGCGATAGCTATCAGAATCAATGGCAGCGCGATAAAACCGTTGCGCTCCATCACGGTGCCGGTGAAATTCGATGACATCTTCGCGAGCCACGGGATAGTGCCGGCGAGGTTTGCCGGTGTCGGGACTATGAAGTTCAGCAGGTCGGTGGAGAATTTTTCGGACGGCCAGAGCGGTTGATGCAGCACGCCGAAAGCGAAGAAGTAATAGAGGTACGGGCTCAGGACCACGACGGTGATAGCGAATGAAACGGCCAGCTCGGGGACCAGTTCCAGAAGACGCCGCCGGATCTCACGGGATGAGAAGCGATAACCGGTCCCAAGGCCCAAAACGCCCACCGCGGTCGCGGTCGCGAACATTTCCATATCGATGAGGAATTCGGAAATCAAAACGGCCGCCATCAGCACGATAAACCTGCGCGTGTTGATGCTCTCCTCGATACGGCGCGAAATCAGATACGCGGCGAGTGGAAGCGGGAACGACAAAATCAAGCAAAGATGTCCCAGCGTCTGGCCGATCATGAAGGACGAGAAGCCGAATACGAAACCACCCAGCATCGAGGGCCAGAATGAACCCGAGAGGCGCCGGCACAAAACGAAAGTGCAAATGGCGGCGCTCGGCGCGCTCAGCAGCGCCAGTATGTTGTAGGTCGCGACCAGACCTATCGACGCGGTGAGCGCGCCGCCGCTAGAGACGGCAACGGAATCGACGTCATCCATGCGAAGTTGAAGCCGACCGGAGCCCATACATAGTCGGTGAGGAACGGATTCAGATGATGGCCCAGCGCGTACGGCCACCATGCGAGAAGCCACATCATTTGAGAAGGGTCTGCCTCGCGTCCGATGAACCGATCGGAGAAATGCCCGATCAGCGAGCGGCTGAAGAACAAGAAGGCCAGCGCGAGGTAGATGAGGAACGCGCCGAGGCACTGAATGAGCGCATCAGTGCGCCGATTCGATCGTGACTCGATGATGACGCCGCTGTGCTCTCCCGAGCTGATGATTCCATCCCCCATCCCCGGACCCTCGCTTCCAAGCTAACGGTGACAGATCAGCGAATCAACCCGTCCGTCTGTACGGCGCAAATAGCGTCCATTTGTTAGGAGGCCGGTTGACAAGCGCGGTCGACGCGGGTTACGCGGCTGTTAGCATCGAGCGAGGTCCACCATCCTTATGTCGTATCAGCACATCCGCTATGAAAAAGTCGATCGCATCGCCAGGGTGGTTCTGAACCGGCCGCGCTACAAGAATGCGCAGTCGCGCCTGATGATCGAGGAGATGGACCACGCATTCGCCGCCGCCAACGAGGACGACGACGTTCGGGTCGTGATTCTGAAAGGGGAGGGCGAGCACTTTTCCTCCGGCCATGACCTCGGCACGCCCGAGGATAAGGAGGACACCGAGCGGCGGCCCTATCCGAAGGGGATGCGCGGGCAGCACAAGCGCTCGTGGGATTTGTACATCGACGCGACGCTGAGGTGGCGCGACCTCACCAAGCCCACCATCGCGCAGGTTCACGGCTTCTGTATTTTCGGCGGCTGGATGTTCGCCGCGGCGATGGACCTGATCGTGGCCTCCGACGACGCGATGTTCCTGCCCTCGCTGCTGCAATACTTTTCGATTCCGTGGGATATCGGAGTGCGCAAGGCCAAGGAGATTCTCTATCAGAGCCGTTTCGTCAAGGCCGAGGAAGCCGAGAGGCTGGGCTTCGTGAACATGGTGGTTCCGCGCGCCCGGCTCGAGGAGGAGACGACGGCGCTGGCGTCGCGCATCGCGGAGAGCGATCGCTTCACGCTGCGGATGCTGAAGATCGCGATCAACAATACGCAGGATGAGATGGGTTTTCGCAGCGCCATCAAGAACGCCCACGCGCATCATATGGTGCTCGCCGCGGGAGGCCTGCTTAAGGGGCGCGAGTTGCCGAGCCGGATGCCGGGAGTCGATCAGGCGCTGAAGAAGATCGGCAAGTCGTGATCCTGACCGAACGCGGCCTGACTCGGATGTAACGCATCGGTATTATCAGTAGATAGTTTCGCGCCGTCCGATCTTCATCGACCGACGCCGCTAAATCCGGAGCTTACGATGACGGCGGTTGCCGCGTTCCTGTTCTTATTGCTTGTCCTGATTTCTGGTTGCCAAAAATCCTGCCGTGCTCCGTCGCCCGCGCCGGCAGCGCGGAGCGCGACTGGATCGCAAATCCCCACGGCAACGGCGACGCCCACGCCGATTCCATACGCGCAGCGCAATTTTCCATGCTTGAGCAATACCGTGGTGGGGAAGGAGTTCGACTATTCGCCGCCGCAGAAGCAGGAGGTGCATCTGATCTCGGCCAAGCTCGGCGAGGACTCCAAGCTCATCGCGAAGGCGAATCACATCTCGCGTTTCTCGATCGTCGAGTCGGGCGGGAGCGTGCACATCAACAATCGGCATATCGCGCCTTGCGACATCACCAATGGAATCCTGGTCAACCTGCCGCAGCGGATGCTCTTCTACTACAAAGATGGCGCGCCGGTGACCTGGTATCCCGTTGCAGTAGGAAAACCCGACTGGGAGACGCCGGTCGGATCGTTCTCGGTAATCAGCAAGCATAAGAATCCGGCCTGGGTGGTTCCGAGGGACATCCAGGAAGAGATGGAAGAAGAGGGCAAGGAGGTCAGGACGCTCATCGAGCCGGGTCCCGGCAATCCGCTGGGCAACTACTGGATCGGGTTAAGCATCCGGGGAATCGGCATTCATGCGACCAACGCGCCGGCCAGCATCTACAGCTATCGCACCCACGGATGCGTGCGGCTCGATCCGGACAGCATCAAGGACCTGTTCCATCGAATCTCCAAGGGCGAGCCCGGCATGATTGTGTACGAGCCGGTGTTGTTTGCGAAAACCGGCGACGGCCGAGTTTTCCTCGAAGTCGAGCGTGATATATACGAAGGCGGTGGCGCCACTCTCGGCGATGCCAGGCAGATTGCCGAAAGCCTCAAGCTCACGGACTTGGTCGACTGGGCCGGGGCAGCCGCAGTCGTCGATGCGCATGACGGTATCGCGCATGAGGTGACGGCCCGCAAATAGGTTTCGGTCGGGGGACGGTTTCGAATGAATGGAGATTCCACGCCGGCACTGCTCAGCCGGCGCAAGCTGCTCAAACTGGGACTCGTCGCGGCGGTTCCAGCGCTGATTCCCGGCGCCGCGATGGCGGCCTATCGGGTGATTCCGAAACGTTCGCGCTCGCTGTCATTGTACAATCTGCACACCGGCGAAAAGCTCAATACCACCTACTTCGCGAAGGGCCAGTACCTCCCGGGCGCGCTTCACGAGATCAACCACATCCTGCGCGACTGGCGCGAGAACGAGGTCAAGCCGATCGATCCCGCGCTGCTCGATCTGCTGGCGGGCATCCATCGTCGCCTCGATACCAAGCAGCCGTTCCAGATCATTTCGGGATATCGCACGGCGAAGACCAACGCGATTTTGCACGTCCGCACCGAGGGCGTCGCGGTCCGCAGCCTGCATCTCGACGGCAAAGCGATCGACATATGCGTCGAGGGCCGTTCGCTCAAGAACGTGCGGCGTGCGGCGATGTCGATGTTCGGCGGCGGGGTGGGATATTATCCGCGCACCGGGTTTGTTCACGTCGATTGCGGCCGCATCCGCTTCTGGTAGAGCCGCCTTAGCGCGAGCGTTCGGATGCGGCGTACTCCTTGAGTGCCTCTCCCTCGGGCGCGGCATGCGCCATGTGTTTGGTGAATGCGTCGAGCTCGACGCCGAACGCATCGGCGATTCGATCGATGAAGTTGAACAGGCTCGCGATCAGCACGATGTCGTAGCACTGCTCTTCGGAGAAATGACGCCGCAGTCCGTCTAGGTCTGACTTGGTCATCTGCGAGGGATTCACGGTCAGCTTTTCGGCATACGCGAGCATTGCGCGATCGGCCTCGGACAGCGGCGCGCTGCGCCAGTCGCGCTTCAGCGTCGCGACCAGTTCGTTGGCGCCGCTGCTCTGAACGCGGAGGAACTCCGCGTGGGAATTCGTTCAGTAGTGACACTGATTGAGCGATGACACGACAGTCGCGATCATTTCCTCCTGCACGCGGCTGAGATTTGAGTTGCCGAAGGTCCCGGTGGTGAACACGCGCGCCACCGCCGCCAGCACCTCGGGCTTGAGGCTGAACGACTGCATGATGTTGGGCACCATCGGAAAGGTCTGCAGGAGCGAAGCGTAGACTTCCTTCAACCTGCCGGCGGCATCCTGTTCGGAGGTGGTCTTGATCCATGCCATGTCTGTTCTCCTGTCGGAATATCTTCAGAAACGAAAGCGCGCCTCGGCCATCGCCGCGACGCGCCCTTACAAGAATCAGCTGGCGGCGAAATTCGCTACTTCGCTACGCCTGCGCCGACGGCCTGCTTCACCATCGGCTCGAGCTCGCCGCTCTCGTAAAGCTCGCGCACGATGTCGCATCCGCCGACGAATTTACCGTTGATGTAGACCTGCGGGATGGTCGGCCAGTTGCTGTAGCGCTTGATGCCCTCGCGAATCTCCATGTCCGCCAGCACGTCGACAGTTTCGAAAGGTGCGCCGAGCTGCTCGAAAATCTCCACCGTCGCGGCCGAAAAACCGCATTGCGGGAAGCTGCGATTGCCCTTCATGAACAGCACGATCTTGTTGCTGGTGATCGTGGACTGGATCTTTTCAACTGCGTCAGCCATTTCCGTTACCTCCGATTCGCGTGCTGTGCCGGTGTCAGCGTTTTGAGCGTGAGCGCATGCACGCGAGCGCGCATCGCATCGCCGAGCGCATTGTAGACCGCCTGATGGCGTTGGACGAGAGTCATGCCTTCGAAGCTTTCGCTTACCACCACCGCCTCGAAATGGTCGCCGCCCCCGGTGTAGTCGCGCACTTCCACCTGCGCGCCGGGGATGCCACCGGCGATCATCTGCTCGATTTCACTCGCGTCCATCAATCTCTGACTCCGGCTCTGACCCTGGCTCTCACTCCGGCCTCATTTTAATCACAGTTGCAAAAAGAAACTAGGCTTGCCCGCTCAGCGGCGGTACTCGATATTGTAGAGGTTTTCTTTCTTCTGTTGCTCAGGCGTGGTCTTGTTTCGGGGCGTCGATTTGCCCGCGGGGGCGGCCAGCAACGCATTCACCCCCTGGGTAAGTTCGCCGGGCGCGCCCGCGCCGAGTACTCGTCCGACGATCGATCCATCAGACCCGAGGAATAGAGTCGTCGGGAGCGCTTCGACGCGAAAGCTGTCGAGCACCTGGCTTTCGGCGAGCAGGATCGGATAGTTGATATCGAATTCGCGCACGAATGGGCGCACCGATCTGACGCCGTCGCCCTGCACGGTGTCACACGCGATGCCGAGCACCACCAGGCCGCGCGAGCGATGATACTTTTCGTAGAGTTTCTTCAGCTCGGGGATCTGATGGCGGCAGGGCGCGCACCAGGTTGCCCAGAAATCGATCACGATCGGATGTCCCTTGTACTGGCTCAAGCTGACGTCGTGGCCGTCGAGATCGCGCAGCGTAAAGTCCAGCACCGGGCGCGAGGCGCGAACGACCTGCGCGTCGCCGTGCGCTTCGAACCGCGACGAGGTCGGCCCGAGTACGAGCGCAACCGCAACCAGAGCCATCGAAACGAATTTGCATTGCCGAGTCATCTGGATGCTCAGACCTGCTCCACTACGGTTGCGATTCCCTGGCCGATGCCGATGCACATTGTCGCGAGGCCCAACTTCGCTCCGCGCCGGCGCATCTCGTGGGTCAACGTCACCATCAGCCGCGCACCCGAGCATCCGAGCGGATGCCCCAAGGCGATCGCGCCGCCGTTCACGTTGATCTTCTCCTCGGGAATCTTGAGGTCGGTGTTGCACGCGAGGACCTGTGCGCCGAACGCCTCGTTGATTTCGAAAAGATCGATGTCCTTGACGGAAAGCCCCGCGCGTTGCAGCGCCTTGTGCGTCGCCGGCACCGGACCCCATCCCATGATCTCGGGACGAACGCCGGCGACCGCCATCGCGCGAATCTTCGCCATCGGCTTGAGCCCCAGCGACTTCGCGCGTTCGGCCGTCATCAGCAAGACCGCCGCGGCGCCGTCGCTGATTTGCGAAGAATTGCCCGCGGTCACCTGACCGTCGGGTTTGAACGACGGTTTGAGCGTCGCGAGCTTCTCGATCGAAGTTTCCGCGCGCGGCCCCTGATCGACATCGACGGTCGTTCCATCCGGCAGCTTGATCGGCACGATTTCCTCTTTGAAGCGTTCACGCGCGGCGACCGCGCGCTGATTCGATTGCATCGCAAACGCGTCCGATTGCTCGCGCGTGATGTGGTACATCTCCGCGAGCCGCTCCGCGGTAAGCCCCATGAAAAACATGTCGCGCGGAAACATGTCCATCAGTTTCGGATTGGGCGAGATGCCGGAGCCCATCGAGACGTGGGTCATGTTCTCGACGCCGCCCGCAATCGCGATATCGCCGCATCCGGTCATGATTGCCTGGGTTGCGGAATTGATCGCCTGCAGGCTCGAGCCGCATTGACGATCGATGGTGGTTCCCGCAACCTCGACCGGGAGTCCGGCCAGCAATGCGATCATGCGTCCGACGTTGAGGCCCTGCTCGCCGGTCTGATTGGCGCAGCCCCAAAACACATCTTCGATTTCCTTGGGATCGAGCTTGGGATTGTTTTCGAGCAGACGCTTGATGCAATTGACGGCGAGGTCGTCGGCGCGGACATCTTTGTAGTAGCCCTTTTCGCGGCCGGCTTTTCCGATCGGTGTCCGCACTCCGTCAACGATCACGACTTCCCGCATGGTGTTCCTCCGGACCAGGTTTCACGAGGTTAGGTCCTATTTTCTTATCCCACCGCCAGGCGGCCGCGCGCGGCAATGCGCCGTGGTCGTACCACGATTTTAACGTCCTGATTCAGCGCGTTCAGAAATTTCGCGAGTCGTTCGATTGAAAAGCCCTCAATTCGGTGGTTAAGCAGAGCCGAAATTTTCGGTTGCGAGACTCTAAGGATTGCAGCTGCCTCGCTCTGCGTAAGCCCGCGTTTTTCGACAATCGAACAAATGAGA
>JBGPMZ010000098.1:0-7672 GCA_041487255.1 Binataceae bacterium (SeqCode)
CATCATGCGCTTGACGGCTTCGGCGGGATCGAGTGGCGCGCGCATCAGGCGATCGAAGATCAGCCGCGCTTTGGGATCCATCACGCTCTCGGCGCGACCGGGTTCCTGGAACCAGAGGATGTACATCCGCTCGTCTTTGCCGTTGACAAGCGTGCGCATGAAGGAGGTTTGGGGAAACGGCATGTACGGTGTGCAGACGCCGATCACGCCGGCAGTCCGCTCCGGATATAGCACCGGCATCGCCCACGCGACGAAGCCGCCCCAGTCGTGACCGACAAAAACCGCGCGATCTAGGTGCATCGAATCGAGTAGGCCAACCAAATCACCGGTCAGCTCAGTGAGGCCATAGTCACTAATCGCAGGAGGCGCGCTCGAATCCGCGTATCCGCGCTGGTCGGGAGCGATCGCGCGAAAACCTGCCGCCGCGAGCGCGGGCAACTGGTGACGCCATGAATAGGCAAGCTCGGGAAATCCGTGGCAGAAAATCACCGCCGGCCCTTCCCCGCTTTCGTGAACGGTGAGGCTGATGGCGGGCTGATTCGCGCGCGGCGCGAGCTTTATTGCGCGGCCTTGCGGCCAGTTCAAAGTGGACATCGTATGCCTCGCATTTTCGGTTAGTTTTTCAGCATCGCGACCAATTCGCAAAGTACTTCAGCTCGCGATCTCCTCTGGTGGATATGGCGATACTTCGCCGGCTTCGATCGGAGGCTTGGGCGGCCGCTGCATGATTTCATTCACCGCCGCGAGGAACTCGCTGTCGGCCATCAACGACGCGGCGGGACGGTTGAGATTGATGACGTTGAAGAGCGCCTCGGCGATCACCGGCACGCCGCCGCCTTCACGCAGCACGCGCTCCCAAGCCTCGGCGCCCATCGCGCCCTCGGAGCCGGATTGCCCGAGCGCCTGCCGATCGCGCGCCACCGACAGATCCCATGGCTGTCGCACGAACTCAGCCTGACGCTGGTAAAAGGTTGCCGGAAAATTCGGGTCGGTCGGATCCATATCGCCAATCAGGTTCCCAAGGATTTGAGAACACACCGAGGCGCTGGTCATCCCCTGCGCATAAACCGGGTTGAACGCGCAGACCGCATCAGCCATCGCGACGAATCCTGCCGGTCCGCGCGCCCTCTCGAAATGCTTCCAGATGTTCAGCATCCCCTTGCGGTGAAAAATCGCGGAGATGGGCTTCGAGATCGCGAGTGCCTCCGCGACGATCGGCGAGCGCAGCCGCCCGCATAGCGCGGCAAACGATTCATGATTGGTGGGAAGCTCGCGGCCGCCCCACGAAGCCAGGGTCAGGAGGAAGCGGTCATTTTCAATCGGCAGGATCAATGCGACGTAGTAATCCTCCTCGCGCTGGGGCTTGGTCGAGGGATTGAGAAAGATCCCCTTCCACCACCAGTTGGTGGGTCGCTGGTTGGCAGGAGGCGCCTGATACCAGCAAGTGCTGTAAGCGGCTTGCGCGTCGACCACTTCCGTCTCGACATCCGGAAATCCAAGGCCGGTCAGCCATTCCGATGCGCGCGAACTGCGACCGCTGCAATCGACGACCAGGTCCGCATCGATGCGAGTCACCGAGCCGTCACTGATTCTTCGAGTTTCGACGCCGGTCACGCGCGGCGTCTCTCCCGCCGTGAACAACAGCGATGTGACGTTTGTCCCCTCAACGAATGTCACGCGCGGATGGTGCTTCACACGGTCGCGAATCACCGACTCGATCAGCAGGCGGCTCGCGAATAACATTTGATGGCCGGTGCGGCGGCGCTTCGCCCATCCGTCCGGATTGAGGGTGGCGAGTTCGAGGCCCGCATCCATGTCGAGGCCGCCACGTTCGCGCAGTGAATCATCGAGGCCCGGAAATAGCGCGCTGAGCTCGCGCCGGCCACGATCCAGCAGGCCATGTGGATGGCGGCTTTGCGGCACGCCCTTGCGATGCGCCGCACCCTCGGGCAGTTCGTCGCGCTCGATCAATGTGACACGCTCGAAGTAATCGGATAGCACGCGCGCCGCGCACATCCCTCCGATGCCTCCGCCGATCACCACGACATGGTTGGTTTTCATCTTGTCCTTGTCCCGTCTCTTGCCCGGCGGTTTGGCGCTCGCCGTGATTCGGTAAATGGTCGTTTACCAGAGGCTTCAGGCTAATGAACGCACGTTTACCTGTCAACTATAGTCAGGCATGCGCCGCAGTGCCGTGCGCCCCGAGTTATGAAACAATCTTCCGTCGTGTCTGAACTCCCGATAAAAGCACGCGTGGCCCGATTCGATTGGCGCACAATGGCAACCGCGCTTGACGCGAACGGCTACGCACTTACCGGACCGGTCCTCACGCCCACTGAATGCGCGGCGCTCGTCGCACTGTATCCCGAGCGCGATCGCTTTCGCAGCCGCGTCGATATGACGCGCCTCAAATACGGCGTCGGAGAGTACAAATACTTTGCGCGCCCACTCCCCAAGATCGTCGAGGAGCTTCGCACCGCGCTCTATCCACGCCTCGCGCCGATCGCCAATCGATGGAGCAAGCTGCTCGGCGGCGATGAACCCTACCCTGCTTCGCTCTCCGCCTTCATCAAATCATGCGCCGCGCATGGTCAGTCGCGTCCGACCCCCTTGCTGCTGTACTACCAGACCGGTGGCTACAACTGCCTCCACCAGGACCTCTATGGCGATATCGCGTTCCCGTTGCAGTTCACTTGTGTGCTGAGCCGGCGGGGTCACGACTTCGAAGGCGGGGAATTTCTGCTCGTCGAGCAGCGGCCCCGCGCCCAATCGCGTGGCGAAGCGATCTCGATGGACCAGGGCGAGGGCATCATTTTCACCAACCGCTATCGTCCGCTGGCGGGAACGCGCGGCCACTACCGCGTCAACGTCCGCCACGGTGTCAGCACGCTTCGATCGGGCGAACGCTACTCGCTCGGCATCATTTTTCACGACGCTCGTTAGGCGCCTCGGCGGTTGCGCAGTCGCGCACCGGTGTTGTTTAGTTTTCGTAGAGGAATACCAACCATGCCGACTTTTAAGCGCGATGATGTAACCCTGTACTTTGAGGAATTCGGGTCGGGATATCCGATCTTGCTGTTCGCGCCGGGCGGAATGCGCTCGAGCATCGAGTTCTGGCACCAGAGTCCTTTCGATCCGACGGTCGAATTCGCGAAAGATTTTCGCGTCATCGCGATGGATCAGCGCAATGCCGGCCAATCGCGCGCGCCGGTGAGCGCCTCCGACGGTTGGGATACCTACGCCTCGGACCATGTCGCGTTGCTCGACCATCTGGGGATCAAGAGCACGCACGCGATGGGCGGGTGCATCGGCGGCTCGTACTCGCTCGGGCTCATCAAGGCGATTCCCGATCGCGTGAGCGCCGCGGTGCTACAGCAGCCAATCGGCCTTTCAGCGAAGAATCGCGAACTGTTCCTTCAGATGTTCGATGGATGGGGAGAAGCGCTGAAAAAGAAACGTCCCGAACTCGATGCGGCCGCGTTCCGTCCGTTTCGCGATCGCATGTACGGCCAAAGCGATTTCGTCTTCAATGTTTCGCGCGACTTTGTGCGCACCGTGAACACACCGCTGCTGGTCCTGCGCGGCAACGACGACTACCACCCGAGCGAGACTTCAGATGAAATCGCGAAGCTCGCACCGAACGCGGAAATGATCAGCGAATGGAAAACTTCCGCAACAGTCGGCAAGACGGTGGAGCGTGTGCGCTCGTTTTTGAAAGCGCACACACCGAAGTAGGAATTGGGGAATCGCGCTATCGATCCCCGACGCCGGCAGCAGCTGCGGATTGCTGACGCGCGCGCCGCACCTCCGCCAATTGCTCGAGGATCTCTCGATCGCTGCCGGCAGCGTATCGGCGAGCGGGCTTTGCATCGGCAACCGCGCGCGCTTTCGGTTTCGGCGATTCCCTCACCGTTCGTGTCGTCGCATGCATGCTAGCGGCTTTCGGAACGTGGCCGATGAGATATAGCCACAGCACTCGGCGGACGTACTCCTCGGTTTCGCGATAGTGCGGAACTCCGCCGGCCCGCGTCACCGCTCCTTCGCCCGCGTTATAGGCGGCGAGGATCTCGGGCAGCGTCAGCTTTCCTTCGGGCCGGTTGCGTTTGAGATGATCGATGAAGCGCGCCGCCCCGAGTGCATTTTGAACCGGGTCGAATCGGTTTTCGACGCCGAAGGTACTCGCGGTCGCGGGCATCAACTGCATCAGACCGACCGCACCCTTAGGTGAAATCGCGTCGAAGCACTCGCCGGATTCCACTTGTGCCATCGCGGTAAGAAGATCCGGATCAAGCGAATGAACCAAGGCAACATCTTCGAGTATCGATTCGGTTTCGAGGCGCTGCAGCACTGGCGATTCATTCCCGCATGATCCCGCTAAAGCGAGTCCGCTCGTCACGGCGAGGCCGACGTACAGCACCGCCACGATTACCGTATGTTTCTTCATCAGATGAGTCCCGCCATTATCCTCAAAAATACCTCTCCGGTCGAGGAATGCGCGATCGCAATCCGCGTCAAGTGATGGATCAAACTCCGGGACAATTGGTGATCGTCGGAAGGCACATCGCGGATGAGTTGGAGCTTCCCATCAATATGATCCCGGATGAGGAGCGCTGCATCGTAGTGGTGCAAGGCGGCGTGGACCGCTAGTCGCGAGACGCCGGATCGGTTCCGGCGATCAGATCGAGCACGGTGGCATCGCGCAGCGCGTTCCGTTCGACCTCTCCGATCTTGCCAATCATTCGCTCGACCCGAGGTTCCATCGGTTGCTTGGTCTTCGTCGCACATTCCAACACGTCGGTAATGCGAAGCGAGTCGGGGCTCCGCGCGAGCAGCAACTCATGCGACGGCTTCGAGCTAACATGGGTTTGCGCCTCCGCCAGAATGCCGGCTTCCTCCAACCGCTCCACCGTCGCCATCACTCGCTCCTCGGACACCCCCAACTCATAAGCGATTGAGCCCACCGTGACGGGGTCGCCGCCACGCGTCATGCGCTCGCCGATTCGCACCAGGAGCAGAAGGACGACGCGTCGCGTGAAGTCGGGTGGGATAGCTTCCTTCAGAGGTCGATAGGACCCGCGCTGCAACACCACCGCAAACTCCACGCCCACTAGTACGATCGCCCAACTGAAGTAGATCCAGACCAGAAAAATCGGGATCGCGGCCAAAGCGCCATAGTACGCGCGGTAGCTGGTCACCCCATATTGGAAATGGATGTAGGCCCATTGCGCCACCGTCCAAAGCATCGCGGTTATCAAGGCCCCGACAAGCGCAGGCCGCCATTTGACCTTGGTGTTGGGGAAAAAAACGAACAGCACGAAATAGCCGAGCCAGACCAAAACAAAGGAAGCAACAAAGGAAAGTCCCTTAAGGAGCGCTTCGCTTTTGGTAAAGCCGGCGGTCAGAGTCAAAGCAGTGACCAGCAACACCGGAACTACAAAAGTTATGCTCAAGTAATCGGTGAACTTGCGGAAATAGCTGCGGCCCCTGGACACGCCCCAAATGTGGTTGAATGCGTTCTCAACTGTGCCGAGCAGGCTGATGTCGGTGACGATCAGCGTCGCGGCGCCCACCGAACCCAGCGCCGTGACCTTCATGTTGTGCACGAAGCCCAGCAACTGCGCGGAAATGTCAGGCGAGCCGACATATTGCGCGATGACCGGCTCGAGCTGATCGGTGTAACCAAGACCTGTGAGTATCGAGAAGATCAGCACCAGCAGCGGTACGATCGACAGAGCCGTCGTATAAGTCAGCGCCGAAGCCCACAACAGGTCGTTGTTATCGATGAAGCGTCCCACCGCTGCTTCCGCCACCATACGCGGACGCTTGCCGAATTCTATCGCGCGGATATTAAAGCGACTCGCTTCCGCGACGTCGCTGCCTGATGAGGCGGTCACTGTGCCAGATTCCTCGCTAACTGCGCGGATCGCCGAGCGATAAGAGGTGACGTGAGAGCTAGGCTTGTACCATCGCAGCCGCCGTGCGCAGGCTGTCTAGTTCTGAAGCGCTGAAGCCCCAATCACGAAGCGCCTCCTCAGTATGCTGACCCGGATGCGCGGGAGGCCGCTGAATCTTGCTCGGTGTGCGGCTGAAGCGAGGCGCCGGCCCCGGCTGGATTACGCCATCATCTTCGATGAAGGTCCCGCGATGGCGATTGTGCGGATGCTTGGGGGCCTCAGTCATGCTCAACACAGGCGCGAAGCACACGTCGCTGCCCTCCATGATCTTGCACCATTCGTCGCGGGTCTTGGTTTTGAAGATGGCGGCGACCTTTTGCTTCATCGCCGGCCACGCGTCGCGATCGTTCTGCCGCGCCAGTTCTTCTTTCTTCAACCCCGATAGCTCGAGCAGTTCGTCGTAAAACTTGGATTCGATCGATCCGATCGAAACGTGCTTCCCATCTTTCGTTTCATACACATCGTAGTAATGCGCGCCGGAGTCGAGGATGTTCTCGCCGCGGTTGTCGGTCCATCGGCCGGATCCGTGGATGCCGTAGATTGCCGTCATCAGCGAGGCCGCGCCGTCAACCATCGCGGCGTCGACGATCTGGCCTTTCCCCGATTTTTGCGCTTCGAGCAGTCCCGCAACCACACCGAGCGCGAGGTAGAGCGCGCCGCCGCCGAAATCGCCGACCAGGTTGAGCGGCGGCACCGGCGCTTCGCCGCGCCGTCCGATCGAGTGGAGCGCGCCCGACAGCGCTATATAGTTGATATCGTGCCCCGCCGCGTGCGCCATCGGACCTTCCTGACCCCATCCGGTCATGCGCCCGTAAATGAGCTTAGGATTGCGCTTGAGGCACACCTCGGGTCCGAGGCCGAGGCGTTCCGTGACTCCAGGTCGAAAACCCTCGATGAGTCCGTCGGCCTTCTCCACCAGCTTCAACATCGCCTCGATCGCCGCGGGCTTCTTGAGGTCCAGCGCCACCGAGCGACGGCCGCGGTTGAGCAGGGCGTACTTGTTCTCCATCGCGATTCCAAGTCCCGCATCTGCCGTGCGATCGATCCTGAGCACATCGGCGCCCATGTCGGAGAGCAGCATCGCGCACATCGGCCCCGGCCCGATCCCGGCGAGTTCAATGATTCGATAACCTGACAGCGGTCCCATGCTTCGTACCTCCGTTGTGACCTGGACGACGATTCGCCCCAAACATACCAGAACTGCTGCCGCGGCGGTCAATCCGCGCCGCGGGAATAACGCTCGGTGAGGGTCAGCAGGTCGCGCAGGAAGGCCAGCGGATCCGAGGACGGGGGCTCCGCGAGCTCGAGCCGTGCATACATCGTAGCAGCGACTTCATTCAAAAGTGCGATGCTGCGCTCTCCGGAAAGATTGGGAACCCTGCGCAAAGTGGCGCGAATCAGTTGGATCTCGCGGGGTCCGATGCGCGCGAGCTGAGTCCGCGTCAGCGCGAGCGTCGTTCCTTTTTGCGACGGTTCGATCTCGGGCGCGGCCTGCGGACGATCGAGGCGGATGACGATGGTCCCGGCGACATGATCGCCCAGCCGCTCTCCACCCGGCGAGAGCAGCATCGAGACCAAGCCGATGACGTAGTTCTCGGGCAGGATGTCCACGATCCTCAGGACATTGCGCAGCACTGAGCTTCGCAGGTTGATCGGCAAACCATCGCGCCGCACCACCCGCAGCCCCGCCAGCATCTTCCCCGGCGAGCGGCCATTCG
>JBGPMZ010000099.1:0-7662 GCA_041487255.1 Binataceae bacterium (SeqCode)
AGATTGATCTCTTCGATCTCGCGCTCCAACGGCATTTTGTGAAAGATCCCGTGGGTGCCGAAGCCCGCGTTGTTCACCAGGCATTCGATCTCGAGGCCGCGTTCGGAAACCTGGCGATGCAGCTTCGTTGCAGCGTCCTGCTGCCCCAGATCGGAAGCGATCACCTCGACCTTCGAGGAGCCGAGCTTCAGCGCCTCGGCCGCAACTGCTTTCAGGCGATCCTCGCGCCGCGCGGTGAGGACGAGATCGTAGTTTTCGCGAGCGAGTTGGCGCGCGAACTCCTCGCCCAGTCCGCTCGATGCCCCTGTGATCAGCGCTGTCGCCATCGATGTCTCCTGTTGGTTATGCGCGTGTGAGTTTCAACTCGTTGCGGAAATACTCGATGCTACGTGCCAGCCCGTTCCGCAGCGGGATTTTCGGTTCCCAGTCGAGGTGCTTTTTCGCGAGCGAGATGTCGGGACGCCGGCGGGTCGGATCATCGGGGCGGGTCGCCTTGCGCACGATTTTCGAGGAACTGCCGGTCAGCTCAACGGTCAGCTTCGCCAACTCCTCGACGGTGAACTCGTCAGGGTTGCCGATATTCACCGGCCCGGTGAAACCAGTTGGCGTATTCATCATGCGGACGATAGCTTCGATGATGTCGTCGACATAGGCAAACGAGCGCGTCGCACTGCCGTCGCCGTAGAGTTCGAGCGGCTCGCCGTTGAGCGCCGCGACGCAGAAGTTCGAGACCACCCGTCCGTCGTTGATCGCCATCCGCGGGCCGTAAGTGTTGAAGATGCGAACGATCTTGACGTCGACCTTGTTCTGGCGATGATAGTTCATCATCAGGCATTCGGCGAGGCGCTTGCCCTCGTCGTAGCAGGAACGCTCTCCGTTCGGGTTGACGTGTCCCCAGTATTCTTCTTTCTGCGGATGCACCTCGGGATCGCCGTAAACCTCGCTGGTCGAGGTGAGCAGGACACGCGCGCGCACCCGCTTCGCCATCCCGAGCGTATTGATGGCGCCCAGCACGCTGGTCTTCACCGTCTTGACCGGATTGTACTGGTAATGGACGGGAGAGGCGGGGCAGGCGAGGTTATAGATCTGATCGACCTCGAGCAGGATCGGTTCGACGATGTCGTGCCGGATGATTTCGAAGTTCTGGTAGTCGCGAAGATGGAGAATGTTCGCGCGTTTGCCGCTGAAGTAGTTGTCGAGACAGATGACTTCCTGTCCGTCTCGCAGCAACCGCTCGCATAGATGAGAACCTAGAAAACCGGCGCCGCCGGTAACGAGTATCCGCACCCAAGCCTCCTCGTAGGTTGTTAAGACCAGTCTTTGAAACAGCCCCAGCCCTCGCTCTTGTCTCTCCCGGTAGGGAGAGAAGGTGAAGGAAAGTAACCAGTTTTCGGACCCAGGGCGTTGAGAGCATATTTCAAATCGTTTTTCGGGGTTTTCTTCAACACCAGTTAAAGGCGGTTTTCGCGAACCAGATCGCGTACCGTATCGATCACATAACTCACATCCTCCGCGCTCATCGAGGCGTAAATTGGCAGCGAGAGACAGCGGCTGAAAATGTCTTCCGTCACCGGAAATTCGCCAGTCCGGTAACCGTAGGTCTTCTGATAGAAATCCATCGTGTGCAGCGGGATGCAATGAACCGAGGTGCCAACCCCGCGTTCGCGCAACATCTCAACGAACTGATTGCGCCCGATCCTGAGCCGCTCGGGGCGCAGCCGCAGCACATACAGATGCCATGCGTGCTCGACGCCAGGCTCGACGTACGGGACCTGCAAGGCACCCTCGCCCTTGAATGCTTCACTATAGGCGCGCGCGACCTCGGTTCGCCGCTGCATGAATTGATCGGACTTTTTAAGTTGGGCGAGCCCGATCGCCGCATGAACATCCGACAGATTGTACTTGAAGCCGGTGTCATGGATTTCGTAGAACCACGAGCCGCTTTTGTCGTAGCGCTTCCACGCATCCTTGTTCATGCCGTGCAGGCTTGCGACGGCGATTTTCTCGGCGAGCGCATCATCTTCAGTGGTAATCGCACCGCCCTCGGCAGAGGTAAAATTCTTGGTCGCGTAGAAACTGAAGCAGGTCAGATCGCCAATGGTGCCGATCTTCGCCATCCCGCGCCCTTCCATGTGGCGCGAAGCGCCGACCGCGTGTGCAGCGTCTTCGACGATTTTTAAATTGTGCCGCCGCGCGATGGCGAGGATCCGATCCATGTCGCAGGGATGACCGGCGAAGTGCACCGGTTCGATCGCCTTGATGCGCTTGTGCCGTCCGCTCTCGAGCGCCTCCTCGATCCGCGCCGGACTGATGTTGAAGGTGCCCGGGTCGACGTCGACAAAAACCGGCTTCGCACCCAGGTATCCCAGGACTTCGGCGGTTGCGGTAAAAGTAAACGGCGTGGTGATGACTTCGTCGCCGGGGCCGATGCCGAGCGCCCATAGCGCGAGGTGCAGCGCGCCCGTGCAGTGGGAAAGCACGAGCGCATGCTTCGCGCCGACGTACTCAGCGAATTCTTTTTCGAAGCGCTTGGCCTTGGGGCCGGTGGTGATCCATCCGGAGCGCAGCGCGTCGACGACCTCGTGTTCCTCTTCGGGACCCATCGAGGGACGATGAAATGGAATTTGTCGCATTGATGCTATCGTGATGCCGTGACGAATCGTAACGCCGATTCGGTTGGTTTCGACGAGTATAGGGGACAACTCAAAAGGTGAGCAAGGCAGGTCTACGGTCGCTCGAATGAGACGTGGGGGAGTCGCGGCAATCGCGCTGGTAGTGGGATGGTATGCCTTCGCGCTGGCGGTGTTGCATCCGCTCGCCGACGGACCGGTGGCAGATAGCTGGATCTACGGCGGCGCGGTGCGCTGGTTTCGTGCTACCGGTGAGATTCGATTTCCCGGCTTCACCGAGGCGATGCCGATTGCGCAGTTGCTCTACGGTGCTGCATGGGGATCGATTTTCGGCACCAGCGCGGCCTCGCTCGACCTGGCGAATGTGTTACTCGGCATCGTCGCGGCCCTGCTGATTTATGCGCTGGCGAAGCGATGCGGTGCGCGCCAATGGCAGGCGCTGGCAACGGCTGGATTGCTGGTTTGCAATCCCTGTTATCTCTTCCTCAGCTTTTCGTTCATGACCGAGATCGGGTTTCTGGCAGCACTGCTCGGATCCCATCTGGCATTCGCGAATGCGATAGGCGACCGACAGATTCCGTGCCTATGGTTGTCAGCGGGCCTCGCGGTCGTCGCATTCGCGGTGCGACCCTTTGGTGGCGCGGCAATCCTCGGTGCGATGGGTGCGATCCTCATCTATGATGCGCGACGCGCGAGTGTCAGGCAATTGGCGTCGATGGTGATTCCGTTCATCGTGGCATTCGTGGGCTGCGCATTAATCTGGATTTGGCTCACCGTAATCAGGCCGGCGCCATGGGCCCTCACTGAGAACGCAGCACGTTTCGCGTACGTCTTCCTGGTACCCATGCGCGAATATCTCCGCATGGGCGTGCTCGCGCCGCTGCTGTATCTCGGCTTAGTCCTGAGTCCGATGGCGCTCATTCGTGTCGCCTCGAAAGATACTGGTCGTGTGCTCGCCGTCGGGGCCGTCATTTTCGTCGCGACGCTAATCGTGGTGCGGGTCGGAAAAGAGTATCCCGCGACGCCGGAGATGAGTTGCTTCGGCGGATGGTCGAACGCGCTCCTCCTGCGCGGAATGCCCAATCGCTTCGAATGGCACGACGGATGGCAATACGTGGCGATGCTGCTAGGCAGCGTCGGTGGGGCGGGGCTGATATTCGCGGCGGTCGAGGTCATCCCGAAACTGACGCGCGCTTCGGCCGCAGTGCTCCTCACCGCCGGCATCTACTGGGTCGCGATGATCCCGCTATGGTTCTTCAATGATCGTTACTTCCTGGTGCTGGTTCCCGCGGCTGCTTTGATCCTGGCGCTTACGCCCTTGCCGGAAAAACTTGCCATGCAAATCGCGGCGTTCGCGATGACAGCGGCGATGGGTCTGATGTCACTCGGGGGCGACTATGCCTATCAGCGCGGCCTCACCGCGGTGAGGGCGGCGCGTGACATGCTGCAGAAGCGCGGCATCGAGCGGACCGCCATCGATGCGGGTTACGAACTGAACGGCCTGGACCTGTATCGATTTCCGCCTCAAGGTGAAGAGACTCGGCGCGAGGAAGCAGCAGGCATTCCGATGATCACCTCGTCGAAAGTCGAAGAGTATACGATCGCGGTACGCCCATTTTCAGGCACCGAGATCATCGGAACGATTTCATTGCCGGGACCCTTCGGACTCGGCTCGCGCGAGATGTATGTGGTACGCCGCATCCATGGCGAGAACAGCGCGGACTCGGTACCTGCGCCCGGCCGCTGATGCGATTCGCTTACGGCGTCAAGTAGCTCGCGGTCAGGCCTGAATCGTCGGGAGGCGGCCCTGGCATCACATAGGTGGGAATGCCGGTTTGCGCGACCACTGCCTTCTCAAGTTTCTTCCAGTCGATGGAATCTTCGAGGTCTTTGTGCTGGGCCAAATCGCGCGCGAGGCTCCATAGCCCTGGATACTTGCCATAGAGGTCCGAGTGCACTTCGACGTAGAGAGCATCGCCGCGCCATCCGAACTTGATTGGCTGATAGACGATCGCACCCGGCGTTCCAACTTTGGTTTTGTGAAACAAGCGCTCGATGTCTTCGGGATAAAGGCGGATACATCCGTGACTAACCTCCATGCCGACGCCCCATGGCACGTTGGTCCCGTGAATCCCGTATTCGGGTAGCGATAGATCGAGTTTGTAATGGCCGAGCGGGTTGTCATCGTTGCCCCCGGGAATGACGTGTTCAGCTTCGCCGTCGCGTTCGAGGTGCTCCTTATAGATGTCATCGGGGACCACCCAGGTCGGTTCCTTCACCTTGGCGGTAACGCGGAACGCACCGACGGGCGTCTTCCAGTCGAATCTGCCCAGCCCCACGGGGAAGGTGTAGACGACTTCGGCTACGCCGCCCGCCGCATGGCCCCTGTGCTTGCGCGGTTTCACCGCGGCATGTGTGGGAGCTGCGTCCGGTTCGGGCGCCTCTTCCGGCGCGGGGTCATCGGGAGCCTCGATGATCTCGGTATCAACGATCTTCTTGAATCCTCCGGGAGTCACGCCTTCTTTCCTCATCTTGCCGCGATGAGGTGAGGGACCGGTGGTAGGCGACGGATAGTAGTAGTAGAGCCGCATCTCGGGAATGTTGAGGATCAGGCCGACGCGCGGCGTATCCGGCAGGATGTGCTCATCGGTCAGAATGACTTTGGCGCCGACCGGCGGCGCCCACCAATCCATGTGATTGTTGGCGTCGGAAATTTCCTTTGCACTGACACCGAACCATCGGCCTACATCGAGCAGGGTATCGCCCTTCTGAATCTGATAGTCGACCAGATTGCCAACGATGTTATCGCGGCCATGGGGCACCGGATACGCGAACAGCGGGCGATGCTCGAATTCGTCTTCAGTCCACGCGCGCGCAAACGAGGGCAGCATCGCGGCGGTTATCACGAGACAAGCGAGCGCGGCAAAGTGCCGGCTCGAAAAGGAAAGTAGTTTCCTCAAGCTAGTGCACAGCCTCCGACCCCCGGGCCTTCCTGAAGTTGTTCAAGGATGGGACTGCCCTCCACATAAGCAATGATAAAGATTCCGCTTGAGCGGAGCAACTTTGGTTAGAGAGGACGAAGGTTTGCGAACTTGAGGACCAGCAGCTTCACGCCACTACGATCGAAGTTGATCCAGACCTTCGCGGTGTCGCCGCGCCCCTCGCGCTTGCGGATGGTTCCGCGCCCGAAGGTAGGATGCATCACCTGCGTCCCGACGCCGAGACCCCCAGAGGCCAGTTCATCTTCCGGCAGCTGCGAATCGCTATAGTCGATGTAGCGTTCATTAAGCGCCGGTTGGCGAATGAAGGGGGCGCGCGGAGGCTCCTCGGGCGCGATGCGCCGGAGCAAATCCTGTTTGATTTCCGCCAAAAACCGCGACGGACGAGGCTCATTGCGCTGCCCGTAAAGCTCTCTCGACAGCGTGTTGGTGAGATACAGCAGTTGGCGCGCGCGCGTCATGCCGACATAGCACAGCCGCCGCTCCTCCTCGATGTTTTCGCCGTTGTTCTCGTTCGAACGCTGATGCGGAAACAGGCCCTCCTCCATCCCCGCGATGAACACCACCGGATACTCCAGCCCCTTCGAGGTATGCAGCGTCATCAGCGCGACGCGCCCGCCCGCCGAGGTCACCGCATCGGCATCGCTAATCAGCGCGACGTTTTCCAGGTATTCGGTGATGCCGCCGGTTTTTTGGTTGTCGAATTCGCCCGCACCCGCGAGCAACTCCGCGACGTTCTGGCGCCGCTGCTGTCCGTCGGCCAACCCTTCGAGGTACGAGATGAATCCCGAGCGCACGATGATCTCGTCGAGGATACCACGCACCGACACCTCGGGGGCGCGCGCAATCAAATCATGCAGCCACGAGTAGAGCGCAGTCGCTGACTTGGCGATGCGCAATGCGACATCGCGCGCGGTCTCCAGATGACCCAGCGCTTCGAGCATCGTGATGCCCTCATGCGCGGCCATCTCCTTCATCACCTCGATCGTGCGCGCGCCGATACCCTGCGGCGGTACCCCGAGCATCCGCGCCAGGCTTACCGCATCGGCGGGATTCGCGATCACGCGCAGGTATGCGAGCAGGTCGCGGATTTCCTTCAGCTCATAAAATCGATGGCCACCGACGACGAAGTAGGGGAGGCGGCGGCGCACCAGCGCCTCTTCGATGATTCGCGACTGCGCATTGACGCGATAGAAGACCACCACCTCGGCGGGGCGGAACTTGTTCGCTTCAGACAGCGAGGCGATCTCGCGCGCGATGAAGTCGGCCTCGTCGCGCTCGGTCATCGCGGTGAAATAGGTGACCTTGTCGCCGCCCTCGTTCTCGGTCCACAGGGTTTTTTCCTTGCGCTCGCGATTATGCGAGATCACCGCACCGGCGGCCGCGAGGATGGTCTTGGTCGAGCGGTAGTTCTGCTCGAGTTTGAAGATCTGCGCGTTGGGAAAGTCGTGCTCGAAATCGAGGATGTTGCGGATATCGGCGCCGCGCCATTTGTAGATCGATTGGTCCTCGTCGCCGACCACGCAGATATTTCCGCTTCGCGCCGAGAGCGCCTTCACCAGCAGGTACTGCACGCGATTGGTGTCCTGGTACTCATCGACCATCAGATGCGCCGCGCGCCGCTGATACTTTTCGAGGGTCGCGGGATTGTCGCGAAACAGCTCGTAGGTCAGGAGCTGCAGGTCGCTGAAGTCCATCGCGTTAATGGCGCGCAGGCGTTCGCGATAGAGCCGGTAGAGGTGCGCGATCGCGGTGTCGAGTCCGCTCTCGGCCCGCGCGGCAAGCTCGGCCGGCGAGATCGCCTCGTTCTTGGCCTGCTCGATGCGGGCGCGCGCCAGCTCGGGCGCGGGAGAATCGGCCAGTGCCGCCGCCTCGATGACGCCGCGAATCACCGCCATCGAATCGCCTTCATCGAGGATGGAGAAATTCTGCTCGTAGCCGATCGCGCGCGCCTCGGCGCGCAGAATCCGCGCGCAGGCCGAATGAAAGGTGCTGACCCACGGCGCTTGCGCACCCTCGATCAGCGCGGCGAC
>JBGPMZ010000100.1:0-7660 GCA_041487255.1 Binataceae bacterium (SeqCode)
AGTGATCAAAAAGAATGGAATGAAAACATTGCGGCGAACCATCGCGTTAGGCGTTCCGCGTCGGCTCGCGAACTTGCGATCAACTTGAGTCCGTTCGTTTCCCACCTCGATTAGGCGTGCGCTATATCAAAACTCGGAAATGGAGCATCCATGGAAGAGTTCACCGTAAAGGACAAAGTCGCGGTCGCCGGTATCGGCGAATCGAAATATTACAAACGCGGCCAGGCGCCGGTGCCGGAATTCAAGCTGGCGGTCGAGGCCATCACCAAAGCCGCCGCGGACGCGGGAATCGCGGTCACCGACATCGACGGATTCGCATCCTACAGCGACGATCGGAATTCCGCGGTGCGATTGTCGGCGGCGCTGGGACTGCCGTCACTGCGCTTCGCCAACATGATGTGGGGCGGCGGAGGCGGCGGTGGCTCCGGCGCGGTCGGCAATGCGGCGGCCGCGATCGTCGCGGGATACGCGAAGCACGTCTGCGTTTTTCGCGCGCTCGCCCAGGGGCAGTTCGGACGCTTCGGTCAGGCGCCGCCGGTGAAAACTGTGTCGGGTCCGGCCGCATACACGCTGCCGTATGGGATGGCGGTGCCCGCGCATTGGGTCGCGTTGCGCACGCGCCGCTTCATGCACGATCACGGCATCAACCAGGATCCGCTGCGCGCGGTCGCGATGGCGGACTACTACCATGCGCAATTCAACCCGCGCGCCGTGATGTATGGGCATCCGCTCACCCGCGAGGAGTATGACAACTCGCGCTGGATCGCGGAGCCGTTTCATCTCTACGACTGCTGCATGGAAAACGACGGCGCCGCGGCCATCATCCTGACCAGCGCCGAGCGCGCCCGCGATTTGAAACAGAAGCCGGTGTATGTAATGGGCGCGGCGCAGGGTGTCGGCTATCGCGGATGGGCCAACGTCGAGAACGCGCCCGACTATGCTTCGTCGAACTTCAAGAGCCTCGCGCCGCGGCTCTTCGAAATGGCGGGAATCGCGCCCAAAGATGTCGATGTCGCGCAGATCTACGAGCACTTCAGCGGCGCCGTCATGATTAGCCTCGTGGAGCACGGCTTCTGCAAACCCGACCAGGTGATGGAGTTCGTCACCTTCGAAAACATCACCGCGCCCAAGGGCAAGCTGCCGATCAACACCAGCGGCGGCAACATCGCCGAATGCTACATGCACGGCCTCGAGCTGGTGACCGAGGCGGTGCGCCAATGCCGCGGGACTTCGACCTGCCAGGTGCCCGACGCGAAAATTTCACTGGTCGCATCGGGTCCGATGGTGGCGCCGGTCAGCGATCTGATCCTGCACGGATGAAAAAATGTTGCACGGCCTCCCGTCATCAGTGATTTGGAAACAGAGACCCGAAGGGGGCGCGCAGCGCCGCGGCGCAGCCGCTCCCGAGGCGGAGCGAAGCGGAGTCGAGGGAAATTAAAATGGCGACGCAAGAATCGAAATCGAAATACTGCCTGCCGGCAGGACTGCCCGGACCTGCGGCCGAACGCGGCGGCATGGACAAGGGCTTCTGGGACGCCGTCAAGCAGCATCAGCTGACCGTCCAGCGCTGCAACGCGTGCGGCGGATTCCAGTTCGGCCCCGAATGGATTTGCCATCGATGCCACAGCGACAACCTCGGATGGCATCGGGTGTCGGGTCGCGGGCGCATCTACAGTTGGGTGCGCATCTGGAATCCGGTGCATCCGGCGCTCAAGGATGGGTGCCCCTACATCGCGCTGGTGGTCGAGCTGCCTGACGCCGACAACGTGCGCATGGTCGGCAATCTGCTCGGCGACCCGCATCAGGAGCCAGCCTTCGATGCGGCCGTCGAAGCGGTGTTCGAGGATCACGACGAAGGATACACGCTGGTGCAGTGGAAGCTGGTGTGATGCGACCGCGGTGGGAGTAATCGAATGAGCCTCGTCAATTTCGATGTCGAAGAGAATCTCGCGATCGTCACCGTCAACCGACCCGAGGCGCGCAACGCGGTCGATCATCCTACGGCGCAGGAACTCGCGAGCGCGTTTCGCCGCTTCGATGCCGACGAGGCATTGAGCGTCGCGATCCTGACCGGCACCGGCGGATACTTTTGCGCGGGTGCCGATCTGAAAGCGGTCGCGACCGGAAAAGGAAATCGCGTCACCGCCGACGGCGACGGGCCGCTCGGATGCACGCGGATGCTGCTCTCCAAGCCCGTCATCGCGGCGGTCGAAGGATACGCGGTCGCGGGTGGCCTAGAGCTCGCGCTGTGGTGCGACATGCGCGTGGCGGCGCGCGATGCGGTCTTCGGCGTTTTTTGCCGGCGCTTCGGCGTACCGCTCATTGACGGCGGCACGGTGCGCCTGCCGCGACTCATCGGGATGAGCAACGCGATGGACATGATCCTCACCGGGCGCGGAGTCTTCGGCGAGGAGGCATTGCGGATGAGCCTCGCGAATCGCATCGTCGATCGCGGCGAGGCACTCGCGGCCGCGAAAGAACTCGCGCGACAAATCGCGGCATTTCCGCAGCGCTGCATGCGCGGGGATCGCATGTCGGCATACGAGGGATGGACGATGCCGCTCGGCGATGCGATCAGCAACGAATATCGCCACGGCATCGCAACCGTCCAATCAGGCGAGACGCGCGAGGGTGCGGCACGTTTCAGCGCGGGCGTCGGACGGCACGGCAAGTTCTAATTCAGGAACGACGGCCGGCGAGCTGCGCTAGACCATCGCCGAGCAGGTTGAATCCGAGCACCGAGAAGCCAATTGCGAGGCCCGGCGCGGTCGTGAGATGCGGCGCGACGAGGAGAAACGCGCGGCCGGCATCGAGCATGTTGCCCCAGCTCGGCGTGGGCGGCATCGCACCCAGGCCGAGAAACGAGAGCGACGCCTCGGCAACGATGATGCCGCCGATACCGAAGGTTGCCTGGACGGCAATCGGTCCGGCGATTCCCGGGAGCAGATGTCTCATCAAGATGCGCGAGGGTGGCGCACCCAGCGTGTTGGCAGCCTGAACATACTCACGCTCGCGCAGAGACAGGACCTCGCCGCGCACCAGCCGCGCATAGCCAGTCCATCCCATCGCGGTCAGCGCGATCACGAGGTCCATCAGGCCCGGGCCGAGAATCGCTGCCAGAGCAATCGCGAGCAGGAATCCCGGAAACGCGAGGATGATGTCGACGAAGCGCATCACGATGGCGTCGATGCGCCCTCCGGCGAGCGCCGCCGATCCGCCAATCAAACTGCCGACGACGAGCGACAGCGCGACCACCGAAATCGAAACGGCGAGCGAGAGGCGCGCGCCGTATAGCAACCGCGATAGCATGTCGCGTCCGAGCGCATCGCATCCCAACCAATGACCTAGGCTCGGTCCCGCGAGCGCGAGGCGTAAATCGATCGCGAGGGGATCGTGACGTGCGAACCACGGCCCGAAGATTCCGATCAGAATTAAAATCGCCACCAGCGCTGCGCCGATTCCGAGTGAGAGATTGGTGCGCATGCGCATGGCTTCAATGCGCCCCGCCGCTCAGCCTGATGCGCGGATCGATCAGGCCATAAACCATGTCCGTCGCCATGTTCACGACGACGTACGTGAGCGCGAAGGTCAGGACGCACCCTTCGACCAGTGGATAGTCGCGCGCGCTAATCGCCGTGATCATCAGCCGTCCGAGCCCGGGCCACGAAAAAATGACTTCCGTGATGATCGAGCCGGTGAGCAGTCCGCCGAGTTGCAGCCCGAGGAGCGTGACGACCGGCGTCAGCGCATTGCGCAGTCCATGGCGCATCAGCGCGGCGTTAGCGCTCAGCCCCTTGCCGACAGCGGTGCGCATGTAGTCGGACTCGCGCACCTGCACGAGGCTCTGGCGCAGCATCCGCGCGAGGATCGCGGCGAGCGCGGTCCCGAGTGTGATCGCGGGAAGTATCAGATGCGAGAGCCCGCCGCGTCCGGTCAGCGGAAGCCATCGCAACTTCAACGAGAAAAGGATCATCAGCAACGGCCCGAGATAAAGATGTGGAATCGAGATGCCGAGGACTGCGAAGCCCATCGCGCCGAGATCGGCGGGACCTCCCGGGTCGGCGCCTGCGACGAGACCGAGCGGAAACGCGATCGCGATCGCGACGATCAATCCTGCCAGTGCCAATTCGAGGGTCGCGGGGAAGCGCTGAGCGATCAGTTGCGCGACTTGCTGATGCGTCGAGATCGATTCGCCGAGGTTTCCAGTCGCGAGGCCGCCGAGAAACGCGACGTACTGCTCCCATAGCGGGCGATCGAGGCCCAGCTCGTGCCGCATTCCCTGGATGTCGGCCGGCGCCGCCATGTCGCCGAGCATCGCAACCACTGGATCACCCGGCACCAGGTGAATCAGTGCGAACGTGATGGTGGCGACGCCGAGCGCGACCGGAATCAGCGCGAGGAGGCGGCGCCCGAGGTATGCGATCAAGGCGCGATCACTCCGACGGCTCCGATCCAGTGGGCGTCGCGAGCGATGGCGATGTCAGCGTCAGGTCCGCGAGAGATAGCAGACTGCCGTTCGGGTAGGGTTTGAAGCCCGCGACCGTTTGATTCATCACCACAATGTTGTCCTGCCACCAAAGCGACACGTACGGGAGATCGTCCGCGGCGAGTTTCTGCACCTGCGCGTAAATCTCTTTGCGCGCGACCTCATCGATAGTGGCGTCGCCGGCCTCGACCAGGCGATCCATTTCCGGATTCGTATAGTGGCCGCGATTGAGCCCGCGCGGCGGCGTCATGCGGGAGTCGAACACCATGTAGTAGTGATGCGGGTCCCTGATTCCGATCCAAGGCATCGCTGCGATATCGAAATTGCCGCGCTGCATGTCGTCGTAAAAGGTCGCCCACTCATTGCTGCGAATTCGAACTTCGATGCCGACCCGCCGCAGCATCGCCTGGAGGATCTCTCCCATGCGCGCGCCCTCCGGCGCGCACTTGTACACGAGGCTGAGCCGTCGACGCCCGGTGAATCCCGCTTGCTCGAGCAGGCCTCGCGCGCGCTTCGGATCGTACGCATAGGTCGCGACCTCGCCGTGGTAGGCCCAGTTTTCCGGCGTCAGCATTCCGGTCGCGATACGCGCGGCGCCACGCAGATACGCGCGGATGATCTCGCGGCGATCGATTGCGTATGCGATCGCGCGACGCACGCGTAGATCCCGTAAGGCGGGATCGCGAAAGTTGAAGGTCAGATACCAGTACGTCGAGCCGGGCGAGGTGAGAACCTCGAGTCCATCCTGCGCTCGGAGATACGGAAGCAGGTCCGCCTGGATGTCGTTGGGCGCGAGATCGCAAATGTGTTCAACCAATTCGAGCGCGCGCACGGTTGGATCCGGCACCACCTTGAATATGATTTCCTTGACCGCATTCGCGCCGGGCAGCGGGCGCGCGGGGTTGCGCTCGAGAATCACTCGGTCATCGCGTTCGAAGTCTACCAGCTTGAACGGACCCGTTCCTGGTGGCGCGTTCAGCGTCTTCGAGTTTTGAGCTGGAGTCCCCTCGGGCACGATGCCAAGCATCGCCATCTCCAGCGCCGGCGCGTATGACGCGCGGGTCGTCATCTTGATCGTATGACCATCCAGCGCCTCGATAGACTTGAGCTGTTCAAGTCCGCCGGCCTTCGGCGAGCGGTTCCTGCGATCGGCAACGAAGTCGAAAGTGTATTTGACATCGCGCGAGGTCAGGTCGCGCCCGTCGCTGAAGTGGACACCATGGCGCAGATGAAAAACTATCTCGGTGGGCGAAGTCCTCTCGACGCTTTCCGCGAGCGCGCCGGTGAATCCGCCCTGCGAATCGAGCCTCACCAGCGGATCGAACATCAACTCGTCGAGGCGCTCGGAAATCGCATCGGTCGCATACCGTGGATCGAGCGCTGTGGGCGAGGTTTCGATGTCTACCTGAATAAGACCGGGAGCGCGCCGGTCGTTGGATCGCGAGCATCCCGATACCGTGAGCGCGACTATCGCAACAGCCGCGCATGCAAGCACGCCTCTCGCCCCGAGGCTTCGTTTCCTCGATGCCATCTCGAATCGCCGCGATGATATCAGAAGCACACCGCCCGGACGCGGCTTGTTCGCAACTTTGCGGGCGTCGCCACATCGGCGCTATAGTCCGCGCGATCCAACTGAACAAGGGACTTTACCCACGGCGGGATACGCTATGAGACTGAAAGACAAAGTTGCTCTTATCTCGGGCTCCGGATCGGGAATCGGAGAGGCGACCGCGAAACGGCTCGCGTCGGAAGGCGCCGCGGTGGCGGTGGTCGATCTAAACGAGGAAGGCGCACGGCGCGTCGCCGGGGAGATTCGCAGCGCGGGCGGCAAGGCCGAGGCGCTGAAAGCGAATATCGCCAATCCCTCCGAAGTCGAGAACATGATCAAGTTCGCGGTCGATAAGTTCGGCCAGCTCGACATCCTGCACAACAACGCGATTCGGCTTTACACCGGACGCATCGGCGAGATGTCGCTGGAGCACTTTCGCAAAAGCGTCGAGGTCGGCTTGACCGCCTACTTCTATTCGACGCGATGCGCGCTCGAAGTGATGGTGCCGCGGCGCACCGGCGCGATCATCAACACTGGTTCGGTGTCGGGACTCGCCGGCGACTATGGGCTGGGCGCCTACAACGCGATCAAAGCGGGAGTCATCAACCTGACGCGTGCGACCGCGATCGAATACGCGCGCAAAGGCATTCGATGCAACGCGGTATGCCCGGGCGCGATCCGCACCCCGCCGATTCTGAAATCGCTGCGCGCGGCTCCCGATCTCGCGAAGATCACCGAGCAGGCGATCCCGATGGGGCGTTACGGCGAGCCGATCGAAATCGCGAATGTCGTGCTGTTCCTTGCCTCCGACGAGGCGTCGTATGTCAACGGCGCGTTCATCGTGGCCGATGGCGGACTGACGGCGCACACCGGAATCCCGAGCATTGCCGGTAGCGGCCCCGACTGGTAGCCAATGATCGCATGAATCGTCGCGACGCCCTGCGGCTGCTGTTCACGACCGCGGCTGCCGCCACTCTGTGGCCGCGGTCGAAGGCGGCGGGACTGACGGAGAGCCACATGAGCAAATCGACATCCGCGGGGATCACGTCTCATCCGATGCCGGTGATCTTCCTCGCGCATGGCAGTCCGATGCTGCTCGACTCTCGGAGATGGATCGCCGAACTCAAGCAGTGGGCGGACGCGATGCCTCGTCCCCGCGCGGTTCTGATGATATCGGCCCATTGGGATCAGCGTCCGGTCGCTTTGGGAGCTACGCGCACCGTTCCGCTCGTGTATGACTTCTACGGTTTTCCCGAGCGCTACTACCAGGTTACCTATCCCGCGCCGGGAGGCCCGGAGCTTGCCGGTCGTGTGCGCGAACTCCTTAGAGCTTCGAAGACGGAATTCATGGATGAGCCGGAGCGCGGCCTCGATCACGGCGCATATGTGCCGATGAAGTGCATGTATCCGCAAGCCGACATGCCGGTGCTGCAAGTATCGCTTCCGGGACTCGATCCAAAAACTGTTTATGCACTCGGACAGACACTCGCACCGCTGCGCGACGAGGGCATCCTGATCATCGGCAGCGGATTCCTGACCCACAACCTGCGCGCGATCAGCGACAGTACTCCTGTTTGGGCCGCAGAATTCGACGAATGGATCGCCGACGTGCTGACTCGAAGCGA
>JBGPMZ010000101.1:0-7650 GCA_041487255.1 Binataceae bacterium (SeqCode)
AAGTGCGGCGCGAGGAAGCGGATTTTCATTTGCCTTCCCCCGCCGTCCACGCATTCGCGAGCGCGATCATCGCGGACTGCCGATCCTGGTATTTGCCATCGCGCACTTCCTGGGTGGTTCGCTCCGCCGCCGCAAGCTCCGCCGCTACCAGCGCATCGCCATTGGGGAACCCGCCGGCGAGCTTCCATCCTCCAGCCTCCGGATGCGCGAGCAGCGTTTCCTCCCGAACTGCGGCCTGTCCCGACGGAGTTTTGATGGTGGTCTTCACGCGTAATTCAACGTCGTCGTGTTCGCCGGCCTTCTGACTCAGAACTTGCGCTTCGAGCAGGCCGCTTAGGACGGTTTTCAAATCCTCAGGCTGATCGGAAAAAATAGTTGTCCCTTCGCCGAAGCGGCTGTTGAGCGCCTGCAGGAAGGTCTCGTACGCGTGCCGCACCGACGTCTGATTCACCATGCTTAGGGTCAGCGCATCGCGCGAGCTCGCGGTGAGAAGCGCGAGGAACCCATCGACGTCGCCGGAGTGAGCGGCCGCGAGCAGATTGCCAATCAGCTGTTCGGGGGTCTTTGCTGGAGAGTTAGGAGGTGTCGCGGACGCCGGCGCGAGGCTAATCAGGACGAAGGTAGCGCTCGCGATAACGATGCCCAGCCGTTTCGAACCTCGCCCAGTGAAACCAAGCATGTTTCATCCCTCCCTGGTTCGCGTGCTACTTCTTGTAGCAGTCCGATACATCATGTCAACCGCGCGGACCGCGCCGTACGGCGGACCATCCCTGTCAAAGTGAAGCGGAGAATCGCGGCCACACCGGCGCATTCTTGACCCCGACCGCAAGGTCAGGCTAGCATCCCCATCCTGAATTCTGGCGCTCCACGTGTCCAAGTAACGTACGCGCGGGGCGCTTCACGTAAACGCCGGATCGAGCCGAGGACCAGATTCGTCACGTACGATTCCAGCCGGGGCCGACGCCCCTGCGGTCGTTGCCATGACGAACGCCAATAATCCAAGGAGCCCTAGCGAATGCCGCTTAAGGATTTTCTGTTCACGTCTGAGTCGGTCTCCGAAGGCCATCCCGACAAGATGTGCGATCAGATTTCAGATGCCGTGCTCGATGCGCTGATTGCCGAAGACCCCAACTCCCGGGTCGCGCTCGAATCGCTGGCCAAGACCGGCCTCATCGTGCTGGCCGGCGAAATCACCAGCCGCGCCCATCCCGACTTCGTGAGCATCGCGCGCGAGACTGCCCGCGCCATCGGCTATGACGATATCGAGACCGGCTTCGACGCCAAAACCTGCGCGGTGCTGATGGCGATCGAGCCGCAATCCGCCGATATCTCGCAGGGCGTCACCGAGGGCGAGGGACTGCATAAGGAGCAGGGCGCGGGCGACCAGGGTCTGATGTTCGGCTTCGCGTGCGACGAGACCCCCGAGCAGATGCCGCTGCCGATCGCGCTCGCGCATCACTTGATGGAGAACATCACCAAGCTGCGCAAGGAGCAGAAGATCGGTTTCCTGCGCCCCGACGGAAAGAGCCAGGTGACGGTGCGCTACGTCGATGGGCGCCCCGAGCAGGTCACCGCGGTGGTCGTCTCGGCGCAGCATAAACCCAACGTCAGCCATTCGACGATTCGCGAGGTCATCATCGAGGAGCTGATCAAGAAGACCATCCCCGCCCGATACCTCGATCGCTCTACAGTGTTCCACGTAAATCCTACCGGCAGTTTTGTGATCGGCGGACCGCATGGCGATTGCGGGCTCACTGGACGCAAGATCATCGTCGATACTTATGGAGGCTACGGCAGGCATGGCGGTGGCGCCTTCTCGGGCAAGGATCCGAGCAAGGTCGATCGCTCGGCCTGCTACATGGCGCGTCACGTTGCGAAGAATGTGGTCGCGGCCGGCCTCGCGAAGAAGTGTGAGATCCAGGTCGCCTACGCGATCGGCGTCGCCGAACCGGTTTCGATTCTCATCGACACCTTCGATACCGGAATCGTTCCCGACAAGAAGCTGGAGTCGACGATTCGCGAACTGTTCGATTTCCGCCCCGCCGGCATCATCAAAACGCTCACGCTGAAACGCCCGATTTATCAGGCCACCGCGGCCTACGGGCATTTCGGCCGTAAGCCGCAAAATGGTTTCTTCCCGTGGGAAGAGGTCAACATGGCCGAGGCGATGCGGAGCGCGTTCGGGCTCAACGGCAAGAACTAAGCAACAAAATCGGGAGTCAAATTACGGTGGGAGCAAGAGCCAGTAAACGTAAAGCCATGCCCAAAGCCCGGCGCGCCAGTCGCGAATACGATGTCGCCGACCTCGGCCTCGCCAAGGGCGGCGCGGCGCGAATCGAGTGGGCCGACCTGCAGATGCCGGTGCTGCGCAAAATCCGCGAGCGCTTCGCGAAAGATCAGCCACTCAAGGGGCTGAAGATGAGCGCTTGCTTACACATCACGGCCGAGACCGGAAACCTGCTGCGCGCGCTCAAGGCGGGCGGCGCGCACGTGACCGCATGCGCATCCAATCCGCTCTCCACGCAAGATGACGTCGCGGCGGCGCTGGTCGCCGAGTACAACATCTCATGCTACGCGATTCATGGCGAAGATCGCGACACCTACTACAGCCATCTGCGCGCCGTGCTCGAGAGCCATCCTAACATCACGATGGATGACGGCGCCGATTTGGTGAGCCTCCTACATACCGAATTCAAGGAGCAGGCGGCCGAGGTGCGCGCGAGCATGGAGGAGACCACCACCGGCGTCATCCGCTTGCGCGCGATGGAAAAGGACGGCGCGCTACGCATCCCGGTGGTCGCGGTCAATGACGCGCAGACCAAGTACCTGTTCGACAATCGCTACGGCACAGGACAGTCGACCGTCGAGGCGATCGTGCGCTCGACCGGCATCCTCGTTGCGGGTTCGACCTGGGTGGTTGCAGGTTACGGATGGTGCGGGCGCGGCGTCGCGTCGCGCGCGCATGGCCTTGGCGCCACGGTCGTAGTTACCGAAGTGAATCCGATTCGCGCATTGGAAGCCGCGATGGATGGGCATCGCGTGATGAAGATGTCGGACGCGGCGAAGATCGGCGATGTATTCGTCACCGTGACCGGCGATCGCGAGGTCATTCGCGCCGAGCACATCAAGCAGATGAAGGACGGCGCGATTGTCTGCAACTCCGGACACTTCGACGTCGAGATCGATCTCGTCGCGCTCAAGAAGCTCGCGCGCAAAGTCGACAAGGGACTGCGCGAGATCGAGGTGTTCCATCTGACCAACGGTCGCAAGGTTTATCTGCTCGGGCAGGGACGCCTTGTCAACCTCGCGTGCGCGGAAGGGCATCCGGCGCAGGTGATGGATATGAGCTTCGCGACCCAGGCGCTCGCCTCACGGTGGGCCGCAGAGGGTCACGAGCTTGCGGTGAAAGTTCACGATGTTCCGATCGCGATCGAGAATGAGGTGGCGACCCTGAAGTTGGCCTCGATGGGAATCAAAATCGATAGTCTCACCCCGGAACAGAAAAAGTATCTGGAGAGCTGGACCAGCGGCACCTAAACGAAAGAACATTCGTCGAGAGAAGAGGGCGTCGTCACCACGGCGCCCTCTTGGTTTTTCGCAGGCTCATCGGGCACTCCTGGGTACCCGCAATGTAACAAATCGATAACGCTACGCTCGCAAGGAATTCAACCAAGTTAGCAGCTTTCCTCCACAGGCCGTGCTCTGATCCTTGCGGGTGTTGTGAGGTCGTGGAGCGTCGCTTTGGCTGAGGTAAGTATGCTTGGCATCGAACGGTTCCCATCGATGGTTCAAGCCGTCGGCGACCTGTCGTTGCCTGACGCATCGCCACGCGAACGAAAGTACTACCGCTCGATCTGGATCTCCGATTTCCACCTCGGCACCGCGCGATGCAAAGCCGAATCTTTGCTCGATTTCTTGCGCAGTCACTGCGCCGAGAATCTCTTCCTGGTCGGCGACGTAATCGACGGATGGAACGTCGGTCCGGGATGGTGCTGGGACGCCGCGCAAACCGCGGTGATCGAGGAACTGTGGGCATGGCGGCGGCGCGGCGCCCGGATGATTTTCCTGCCCGGCAATCACGACGAGCGCAGCACCGAGATGGTGCGCACCTTATTCGGTGCGGTCGAATGCCACGAGGATTTTGTGCATCGCACGGCGGAAGGCCGCCGGATGCTGATCACGCATGGGCATCAATTCGACGGAACGCTGCACGGCGGGCGCTGGCTCTCGATGATCGGCAGCGTCGGCTACTCGGCCGCGCTGCGCGTCAACCTCTGGTACAATCGCGAGCGTATCGGCTCAGTTTCGCGCCGCCGCGCCGCGCGCTGGTATTTCAAGCGTCAAATCAAATCCGCAGTTCACTATCTGGTCGATTTTTGCGATGAGCAGGTGACGCACGCCGCGCGCCGTCGCAAGGTCGACGGCGTAATTTGCGGGCATACCCACAAACCCGATCATCGACTGATCGGTCCGATTTTGTACGTCAACGACGGCGATTGGGTGCAGAGCCGCACGGCGTTGGTCGAAGAGGCAAGCGGTCTGCTCCGGCTCGTGCGATGGGGAAAAATCGAGAGTGAATCGAGAGAGAGGTTCCAGCGATGAGCCGTTTCTATCCTGTCAGGCAACTGTTTGCGCCCGAGCGGGATCGAAGTGATGAGAGTTACCGGGATCCCGAGCATGCGCGCAGGCGATCGGCGCCGAGGAAGGTTGACTTGATTTTCTTCGATGCCGGCGGAGGCCATCGCGCGAGCGCGACCGCCCTGCAATCGATGCTCGAGCAGGATCGCCGCGCGTGGGACGTGCGGATGGTCAATTTGCGCGAGGTGCTCGAGCCGATCGATATCGTCAAGAAAATCGCCCGGGTCCGCGTCGAGGACGCATACAACAGTCTCCTGCTTCGCCGCGGGATGACGCTCGGCACCGGGGCGTTGCTGCGTGGCATCCAGATGCTGATCCGCCAGATGCACCGCCCCTCGGCGGCGCTGCTCGCGCGCTTTTGGAAAGGCGCGCCTCCGGACTTCGTGGTCTCGCTGATTCCCAATTTCAATCGCGCGATTTTCGATGGCTTGCGTGCGAGCGATCATGAATTGAATCGCGTTCCCACCCCGATGCTGACGATCCTCACCGACCTTGCCGATTATCCGCTGCATTTCTGGATGGAGCGCCAGGAGCAATATTTCGCTTGTGGGACAGAGCGCGCGGTGGCGCAGGCTCTTGCGATGGGACATCCGCGAGACCGAATCTTTCGCACCTCGGGAATGATCGTGCGTCCGGAGTTCTACCAGCCGCTCCAGGTTGACCGCGCGCAGGAGCGGGCTCGACTCGGGCTGCGTCCCGATTTGCCCACCGGCCTTGTGATGTTCGGCGGACACGGCTCGCGCGAGATGCTTACGATTGCGAAACGGGTCGCCGCCGCAGGTCTGAAAACGCAGCTGATCTTCATGTGCGGGCACAATCAGCGCCTGCGCGTCCAGCTCTCGGCGCTGGAGCTTCCCTTTCCGTTTCACATCGAGGGCTTCACGCGCGAGATTCCTCACTTCATGAATCTCGCCGACTACTTCGTCGGCAAGCCGGGACCGGGGAGTATAAGCGAGGCGCTGGTGATGCGGTTGCCGGTTATCGTCGAACGCAACTCATGGACGATGGTGCAGGAGCGTTACAACACCGATTGGATCATCGGCAATCGCGTGGGCGTCGTGCTTCATTCGTTTGCCGCGATTGCGACGGCGATCGTTCCGATGCTCGATCCGCAGCGCCTGTCGCAGTATCGCGAGTGCGCCGCGGCGCTCAATAACCGCGCGATCTTCGAAATTCCGGAGATCCTCAACACCATTATCGAGAGGCACGTGCAGCCGATTCATCGCGAGGCGCCGCTCACGATGTCGTGGCAGCATCGCTCGCCGATGAATCCCAATGGCGCGCTCGGAAGCTGGGCCGCGAGCAATTAAGATTTCGGAGATCGACTAGGCGGGCTCTTCGGCGCCGAGCTTCGACCATCGGCGCCACACCTCACCGCACACAACGCTGAGGCCGATCAGCAACAGCGCGAGGAGGAACCTCGGCGACATCGGATGCCACAGCGCGTCGCCGAGGAACGCGAACAGGATCGTGCCCGGCACCATCCCGATCATCGAGGCCCAGAAGTAATCCTTGAAGGTGATCGGCGACGCGCCGGCGAGGAGGTTGAGCGCATTGTAGGGGATGACGGGCACCATTCGCAGATAGAAAATTATCTGGAAACCGTGGCGCGCGATTTTCTGCAGCACTTCGTGAAAGCGTTCGCCCACGATGCGCTCGACGAACGATTTCCCGAGCCATCGCCCAGCGCCGAATGCGACGATCGCGCCCACATCCGCGCCGACCAGCGAGTACACCGAGCCCCACCAGGTGCCGAACGCGAGGCCGGCCGCGATCGTCATCACCGCGCCCGGCACCAGGAATGACGGGCCGACCGCGTAGAGCACCATGTAGATAATCGGGCCCCAGATTCCCCACTGCACGACTTCGCGCTTGACCGATTGCGGATCGCGAAACCATTCCGAGTGCGCCCACAGCAGCCACCCGCAAACCGCAACAATTGCGACGATCGCCGCAATCTTGACGACATCAAGGAACGTGAGCCCACTGCTCTCGGGCGTCGCGGGGGGCACGGTTATCGGGTTGATGGCGGCCATTTGGAAGACCCTATGATAAAGGCGACTCCGCAGACGAAACAAGAACTCCCGGCGTCGGTTTGTCGAATTCCTGCGATGCTACTAGAGTCGCGAAAAATAGGTGCATGAGGCCACGCCTCGACTCGCGCGATGCGCCGGCCGCGAAGGAAATTTTCATGAACGAGCTCTCGGACAAAGTCGCAATCATCACTGGTGGCGGATACGGAATCGGAAAACAGATCGCGCTCAAATACGGCGCGGCAGGTGCGAAGGTCGTGCTCGCGGCGCGCTCGCTCGATCCGATGAAGCAAACCTGCGGCGAGTTGGAGAAAATCGGCGCCAAGGCGATCTTCGTGCAAGCTGATGTTGCGAAGGAAGCCGACTGCAAGAATATGACGGACGAAACCCTCAAGGCATTCGGGCGTGTCGACATCCTCGTGAACAATGCCGGCATCTCGGGGCCGACCAAACGCATCACTGACATGAGCCTTGCCGAGTGGCAGGAGGTGATCGATATCGACTTGACCGGCGCATGGCTCGCCTCGCGCGCGGTGATTCCGCACATGGACAAGGCGTGCACCGGCAATATCCTGATGATTTCCTCGGGCGCGGGACGGCGTGGGTATCCGTTGCGCACGCCCTACGCGGCCGCGAAATGGGCGATGATTGGGTTGACCCAGACGCTCGCCGGCGAATGGGGTCAGCACGGTATTCGCGTGAACTGCATTTGTCCGGGTGCGATCGAAGGCGATCGCATCGAGCGCGTGATGCGGGCGCGTGCGGAGTCACTTGGACAGCCCTACGAGGCGGTGCGCGCGGGATTTTTTTCGGGGGCAGCGCTGCATCGGATGGCGACTGAGGATGAAGTGGCGCGCGTTGCGTTGTTCCTCGTAACGGAGGTGAGCGCGGGCGTCACGGGCCAGACCATCAACGTCGATTGTGGAAGCAATATGAATTGACCTTTCGGCATCGCCGAAAGGTCACCCTGAGCGCCGCG
>JBGPMZ010000102.1:0-7650 GCA_041487255.1 Binataceae bacterium (SeqCode)
GAAAGTATCGACCCGCACACCCGGCCCCGAGGGCAACTCGAATGCCGTCAGCGTGCCGCCCGAGGGCTTCGCGGTGCCGTCCGCGCCCATCGATTCCATGTTGACCCGCACCTGGATCGCGAAGCCGCGCGGCGCGGGAATCTCATCCTGCGTCAGATGCAACTCGGCGAGCGTGCGGCCCGAGGCGAGCAGCAACTGCGTCTTGACGATGTCGATGCCGGTGATTTCTTCGGTGACGGTATGCTCGACCTGCAGGCGCGGATTCGCCTCGATGAACGCGAAAGCCGGCTCGCCCTCGCCGCGAGTCGCATCGACGAGGAACTCGAAGGTGCCGAGGCTGTTGTAGCGGACTTCCTTCGCGAGCCGCACCGCCGCAGCCGTCAGGCGATCTCGCACACTGGGGGGCAGAGAGGGACTCGGCGCGATCTCGACGATCTTCTGGTTGCGGCGCTGGATGCTACATTCGCGCTCCCACCGATGACTCACCGCGCCGGAGCCATCGCCGATGATCTGCACCTCGAGGTGGCGCGCGCGCGGCATCAACTGCTCGACGTAGACGTCGCTATTGCCGAACGATGTGCGCGCCTCCGACTGGCATCGTTTGTAGGCTTCTTCGATCTCATTGAGATGATGCACGATGCGCATCCCGCGGCCGCCGCCGCCGGCGACCGCCTTGATCATGATCGATGCGCCACCGCCGAGCGATTTGAAAAAGCTCTTCGCATCTTCGAGGCTGGTCGCTCCCGAAGTCCCCGCCATCACCGCAATACCGCATCGCTCGGCGATGGCGCGCGCTTGCACCTTGTCGCCGAACAAGTCGAGGATTTCCGCGCGAGGTCCGACGAAGGCGATTCCCTCTTCCTGGCATCGGCGCGCGAATGCCGCATTCTCGCTCAAAAAGCCGTAGCCGGGATGGATGGCGTCGCAGCCGGATTCCTTGGCGACGGAAATAATCCGCTCCGCATCGAGATATGCCTTGGCGCCCGCGCCTTTGAGCGCGATGGCGTGATCGGCTTTGCGGGTATGCAGCGAATGGATGTCATCCTCCGAGTAAACCGCGGTCGTCTGCATGCCGAGTTCCGCGGCGGCGCGCATAACGCGAATGGCGATCTCACCTCGGTTGGCGACCAGAAGATTGCTCGGGCTCATGTATACGATGCTCTATCTTATGATGCTCGCGGTCAGAAAGTCCCTGACCTCATCTAGCATGTAAAGCACGGCGGGTTCACATCGGGAAAGCCCTTCGCGCGAGCCGAACGGGCACATTTGCGGTTTGAAAAGAGTAGCGATGCGTCAGGTTGACGCGACCGCAGACCGGAGCAGAGCTGAGCGCTCTACTCGGAAGAGACTCCTTCCGGAAGAATCGAATTGGCCTTCTGGGTGTCGACCCATTCGGCGATCAGAATCGCGCAGCCCTCGAATGAATCGGGAAAGGTCGCCGAGACCTCGCGCAGGACGGTTTCGATCTCGGCTGGATTGACGATCTCGTAAACCGCGCGTTCATACTGCAGCGCGGCCTCCCAGCCTTCGGGAGTGTCCTCCAGGCTCATCGCGGCGAGAAATTCGCCGCGCGAGCGGAACGATGACACCAGAGTTGGTTCCCCATGAAATGGCAGTAGCAACACGCCGTACATAGCGCCCCCCTTCTAAATCAGGGCCGGTCCGAAGCCCACCCTACGACAGGAGACCGCCGAGAGACTAGGCCTTCTCGATTGATAAGTCTACTTCTTGTCGGACTACACGGATTCAGCGCATGACGATTCGGTTTCATGGCCGAGAAGCTCCCGGCGAGCTGTGGTCTGCCGCGAGGGCCCGGTCCGGGCAGCTTTTCACGATTGCCTCCAGCAGCGTGGCGCGTTTCACCGGTTTGCTGACGTGCAGGTCGAATCCCGACTGCCTGGTCATCCGCACGGCATCGTCAAGTGCCGACGCGGTGAGCGCGATGATGGGAATGCGCGGATGGTTGGTGGTGGCCTCCCACTCGCGGATCTTTCGCACCGCGGTGTAACCATCCATCACCGGCATTTGGATATCCATCAGCACCAGATCGTAGACCCCACTGAAGACCAGCTCGATCGCTCTCTCACCGTCTTCAGCTTGATCCAGTTGATAGGGCGTCTTTCGCAGATAGGCCTGGATGAGCATCCGATTGTCGGCCGAGTCATCGGCGAGCAGGATGCGCAACGTTCGGTCTACAACCTGGTCCGGCCCTTTCGCGATGGGCGATTGCGAGCGCGTCTCAAGGCGAACGCAGTCAGCCATCGCCTGCCCGATCGCGGCATAGAGCTCGGCGCGCTTGACCGGCTTGACCACGTACCATTCGATACCGAGCCGGCGAATTTTGGCGTGGGTCTGTGGAAGATCGGTCGAGCTCAGCATCATGATGGTGAGTTCGCCATCGGCGGACATCGCGCGGATCCGGCTCACCATCGCGAAGCCGTCCATGCCGGGCATCAGGTGGTCGCAAATGAGCAATCGAAACGGCTGGCCCGACTCGCGCGCGTGGCGAAACCGCTCGAGGCCCTCGATTCCGGAGGCGGCTTCAACCACGATCGCGCCGCACGGCAAGAGCATCTCGCGCACGATCGTGCGATTGACCTGGTTATCATCGACCACCAGCACCTTCACCCCGCCGAGGTCGAGTGAAGAATCACGCGCGGCGCTTGAGGTGACTGAGACCTCGCGCACCCCGAATTCCGAGGTGAACGAGAAGGTGCTGCCCTGGCCGGTCTGGCTCTGAACCGTAATGCCGCCGCCCATCAGGCGCACCAGGCGATCGACGATCGCGAGACCGAGTCCGGTTCCACCATATTTGCGCGTGACCGATGAATCGGCCTGGCTGAAGGGATCGAATAACGCCGCGAGCTTGTCCGTGGGTATGCCGATGCCGCTGTCGCTGACCGAGATCAGCAACGCTCCCGCTCGGTCAGCATCCGCATCGCGTTTGACCCGGATGATGACGATGCCTTTTTCGGTAAACTTGATTGCATTGCCCACCAGGTTGGTGAGCACCTGGCGCAAGCGCAGTGGATCGCCGACCAGCGCGGTGGGCACATCCTGATCGAGGTGCACCGCGAGATCGATCCGCTTCTCGTCGGCCCGGACCGCCAGCGTATCGGCGACTTTCTCGACCAGCACGCGCAAGTCGAAATCGAGCGCCTCGAGGCTGAGCCGTCCGCTCTCGACCTTCGCGAGATCGAGGATGCTGTTGATAAGCTCCAGCAGCGCGTTGCCATTGTTGATCACGGTGTCGAGATAGCGGCGCTGCTCGCCGCTGAGCTCGGTTTCCCACATCAAGTCCGCCATTCCGAGGATCGCATTCATCGGAGTGCGGATCTCATGCGACATGCTGGAGAGAAACTCCGATTTGGCGCGCGAAGCAGCCAGCGCCTGGTCGCGCGTGCCGGCGACCTCGAGCTCGGCGCGTTTGCGCTCGGAGATATTTCGCACCGTGCTTACCAGGATTCGGTTTCCGTCGGGCGCGACCGCCGTGCGGCCGATCAGCTCGCAATCGAGCCACGAACCGTCCTTGCATCGGATCGGCGCTTCACCTCGTCCGATCACTGAGGGACGCGCGAACGACTCGGCGATAAGCCTGGTTTGCTCCTCGTGTTTGCCGGGATGAATGAATTCCATCGCACGATGCCCGACGAAGTCCGCCAGCTCGTAACCGAAGTCTTTCCTGCCCTCGCCGGCGGCAAACAGGATGACGCCTTGTTCATCCGATACCGCGGTAAGATCCGCCGAACTCTCGACCAGGGTGCGGTAGTATTCTTCGCTGCGCCGCAGTTCGTCCTCGGCCTTCTTGCGCGCGGTAATGTCGGTGGCTACGGCGGTGGCGCCGATCACGCGACCTTTGCTATCCCGCACCGGCGAGTAGCTTACGTCGAAGCTCACCTGCCCGCGCATCACCGTTTCGGTGGCGCTAAAAGTCTCGCCGGCCAACACGCGATCGGCGTTTCGCAAGGCGGGATTACTGGGCAGAAAAACCTTTTCGAGCGGCTTGCCGACCATTTCCTCGGCGCGGCGTGGCAGGCCGCTGAGCGCGCGGCCGCGCGCGGCCGTAATCACGCGATCGGTATCGAACGCGATGACCGCCAAGGGCGCATTGGCAAGGACCTCATTGAGTTGGCGCTCGGTCCGCAGCAGGTCGTCCTCGGCGCGCCTGAGATCGGTGATGTCTTTGATGAACCCCAGCCCACAGGGAAGACCATCGAGCTCGACCATCTCCGCCGAAACCAGCAAGCGGTGCGCGACACCATCCGCCGGATCGATCAAGGTGATTTCGTGATTGCGCAGGCCGCCGTTCTGAAGCGCGACGGCGGCAAGGCCTTCCTGCTGCGCCGCGGTGAGGATTCCGAGTTCAACTGGAGTCTTGCCGATAATTAGCTCCGGCGGGCGATGCAGCATGCGGCAGAACTCATCGTTCACATCGAGGTATCTGCCGTCGGAAAGCGAGGCGAGCGAAATCGCGTCGCTACTGTACTTGAAAATCGTTTTGAACTTCTCTTCGTTCTGGCGACGTTTATTTTCCGCGCGTTTCTCTTCGGTGATGTCGCGGAACATCCCGGAGAATCCGATCAACGTTCCCGAGTGATCGCGGATCGCGGAAATCGAAAGCAGCGATTGGATATGAACGCCGTCTTTACGGCGCAGATTTGTTTCGAGGCGAAAAGTTTTCTCGCCGTTCTGGAAGCGCCGCACCGCCCGCGCGACTTCCTGCACATCTTCGGCGGGCACCAGGAACTGCCAGTGCACTCCGAGGATTTCGTCAACCGAGTACCCGGAAAGCTGGCCCGCCGCGAAGTTCCAGCCGATGATGCGGCCATCCAGCGAGGTGCTGATGATAGCCTCGCTGCATGATTCGACAATCGCGGCCGCCAACGATGTTGAGGCGTCAGCGATGGTCGGCACCATCGCGTTCGCCGCGGGATGGCCCGCGAGGTGTGGAAGTTCCCCCATTTTTTCGCCCTGACTGACGAACTGAACCGTCGATCTCGCGGCAGTTCGCAGATCAGCCCCCAAGCGTGAGTCGCAACGGTCGTGCCATCGTACTAGGCCCTTTCGACCATGTTCTTGAGCCGATCGCGCCTATTAATCCTCGCCAGTGTCACAATTTGAGAAGCCGGGGAGAGCACTCCTGCCACATCACAGTAGCCTCAATGCGACCGCGCCGGGGCGCACCACCCTTGCAGCCGATTGCCGCGCTGCGATCATCGATCTATGGTCGGCATAGCGACACACCTTCGAGGAGGCGCGTTATGAGCGGCAATTCAACCAATGGCGAATCGAAACGCATCGTTCCGAACAAGTTTGCGCACGCAGTCCTGCGCACCAACAAGTTCAGGCAGATGGTCGATTGGTACAAGACTGTCCTGCTGGCCGAGGTGGTCTTCGAAAATGAGATGCTGGCCTTCATGACCTATGACGAGGAGCATCATCGGCTCGCGATCGCCGCATTTCCCGGAATTACCGACCGCGCACCGCACAGCGCCGGCCTCGATCATCTTGCATACACCTACTCCAGTCTCGGCGATCTGGTCGCGACCTACGAGCGCCTGAAGGCCGCGGGCATCACGCCGGCGGTGCCGATCAATCATGGACTGACGCTCTCGATGTACTATCGCGATCCGGACGGCAACAAGGTCGAACTCCAGATCGACAACTTCGAAACCATGGAACAGATGAAAGGGTTTTTCCGCAGCAACGATTTCTCGAAAAATCCGATCGGCGTCAGCTTCGATCCCGACGAACTCGCCCGCCAGTATCATGCGGGCGTGCCGGAAGCCGAAATCAGGAAGTATCGCCCCGAGGCGGGACTCGATCCGAACGTGCTCCGCAACATGGCGCAATGACAGGAGAAACATGAGGCTCGCCAGCTTTACGCACAACAAGGTCACGCGCATCGGCGTTGTGGTTGATGACTCGATCATCGACCTCGGCGCGGTGGCGGAACTTCCGCGCGACATGGTTGGATTCCTCACCGCGGGGAAGGACGCGCTCGATCGCGCGCGCGCCGCGGTCCGCGACAAAGTGCGCTCGCTCCCGCTCAAGGAAGTGAAACTCGAGGCGCCGGTTGCGCGGCCGCCGGAATTCCTCGCGATCGGACTGAACTATGCGGACCACGTCGCTGAATCGGGAATGAAGCGGCCCGAGTTTCCGATGTTCTTCAACAAGCAGGCGACCTGCGTCAACGCGCCCTTCGATCCGATTCATCTGCCGCGGGTATCAGAGGCGCTTGACTACGAAGGCGAACTGGGAATCGTCATCGGCAAGCGATGCCGTCACGTTCCGCGCGCCCGCGCGCATGAAGTGATCGCGGGGTACACCATCGTCAATGACCTCAGCGTGCGCGATTGGCAGCGCCGCGCGCCGACCATGACGCTCGGCAAGTCATTCGATACGCACGGGCCCATCGGTCCATGGATCGTCACCACCGACGAAATGCCCGACCCACACAAGCTTGAGCTGCGAACCTGGGTGAACGGCGAGCTGCGTCAGCATTCGAATACCAAAAATCTGATCTTCGATTGCTTCGCGCAGGTCGAAACCCTTTCGACGGTGTGCACCTTGCTTCCAGGCACCATCATCTCGACCGGAACGCCGGGCGGCGTCGCGGCGGCGATGAAGCCGCCCAAGTGGCTGAAGGCCGGCGACGTGGTGAAGATTGAGATCGAAGGAATCGGCAGCATCGAGCATCGAGTAATCGAAGAACCCGCCGACACGACTCGAATCGGATAGTCAGTCGACGTAAGTCTGCAACCGAGGAGAACCCAATGGCGATCAGCATCGAGGGGACGTGCGATCCTCGCTTCAAGAAAGTCAGGGACGCATTCGCGGCCAACTTCGAAACCACGAATGAAGTCGGCGCTTCGGTTGCGATGTATATCGACGGCAAGCAGGTCGTCGATTTGTGGGGCGGCTATGCCGACCAGGCGCGCACCAAACCGTGGACGCGCGACACGCTGGTGAACATCTACTCGACCACCAAGGGACTGGCGGCGATGTGCGCGCATCGCCTCGTCGATCAGGGCAAGCTCGACCTCGATGCTCCCGTCGCGAAGTACTGGCCGGAGTTCGCGCAGGCCGGCAAAGACAAACTCCCGGTGCGGTACCTGCTGAGTCATCGCGCCGGGCTGCCCGCGATACGAAAGACCCTTCCGCCCGAGGCCTTGTACGACTGGAAGACGATGACCGACGCTATCGCCGCGCAGGAGCCGTGGTGGGTGCCGGGCACCAAGCACGGCTATCATGCGATTACCTACGGATGGCTGGTCGGCGAGGTCGTCAGGCGCGCGAGCGGGAAAACTCTCGGGACTTACTTCCGCGATGAAATAGTCACACCGCTCGGCCTCGATGCTCACATCGGACTCGACGCGAAACATGATTCGCGAACCACGAACATAATTCCCGCGCCGCTTCCCGGCCCGGGCGAAGTCAACCCGCTCGCGGCGCTGCTGGCCGACCCGGAATCGATCACCTACAAGGCGATCATGAATCCCGGCGCGGTGCTCGCTCCCGATGTCGTCAACGGCCGCGCATGGCGCGGGATGGAGCTGCCCTCGGCGAATGGTCATGCGACGGCGCGCTCAATCGCCAAGGCATACGCGGCACTTGCGCGCGGCGGCGAGTTGGACGGCGTAAAGGTGC
>JBGPMZ010000103.1:0-7632 GCA_041487255.1 Binataceae bacterium (SeqCode)
GAACTCACCCTCGAGGATTCCATCGGCGCGTTCGAGCGCGGCGTTGCGCTGGTCCGCTCGCTCAACCAGAAGCTCGACGAGATCGAAAAGAAAGTCGAAGTCCTCAGCCGCAACTATCAGGGCGATTTGCGCACCGCGCCCTACGAAGGCCTCGAAGATGAAAGCGCCGCGTCTCCCGCGCGCCGCGAGAACCCGCCGCGCGACAAGACTTCTGCCGCGACGATCGCTCCCGCAAAGTCCGCGCCCAAGAAGAATGGCGGCGAAAAGAATTCCGACGACGAAGACGACATCCCATTCTGATTCGGTCGCAAATCCTTTCTCCCCTCAGCACAGATGCGCACCCGGCTTGACCTCGAAATGACGCGCCGGGGCCTCGCCGAAAGCCGCGAGGGCGCGCAACGCCTCATCATGGCCGGCAAGGTGCGGGTCAATTCGCGACCCGCCTCGAAGGCCGATCTCAAGGTGGATGCTGAAACGGATATCGCGGTCGTCGGCGCGGCTTCGGAGTACGCAAGCCGCGGAGGCTACAAGCTCGCCGCCGCGATCGATCATTTTCAGGTCGAGGTGGCGGGACGCCGCGCGCTCGACGTCGGCGCGTCCACCGGAGGCTTCACCGACGTGTTGTTGCAACGCGGCGCAACATCGGTGGTCGCGCTCGATGTGGGATACGGCCAGCTCGCCGAGAAGCTCCGGCGCGACCCCCGAGTGGTGGTGATGGATCGCACCAACATCCGCCATGTCGCGCCGGCAGATCTGCCTTACGCGCCCGACCTGATCGTGATCGATACGAGTTTCATCTCGCTACGCCTGGTGCTCCCGGCGGTGATCGACCTCGCCGCGCCGAGGGCTGTCATCATCGGACTGGTGAAGCCGCAGTTCGAAGTCGGCAAGGGCAAGGTCGGCAAGGGCGGTATCGTGCGCGACGCGGCGCTGAGGACGGAAGCTGTCGACGGAATCCTCGCCTTCGCGCGCGAGGCCGGACTCGAGGTCGTCGGCTCAATTGAATCGCCGATTCAGGGCGCGGCCGGCAACCTCGAGTATCTCGCGCTGCTCAGGAAACGCGGCGCGTGAAGCGCGACTACAGCTCCTCGAAGCGCGACTACGTCGTGGGGCTCGACATGGGCGGCACCAACATTCGCACCGCGGCGGTTTCCAAAGAGGGCGCGGTGCTGCTGATGTTGCGTGCGCCCGCCCGCGCCAAAGGCACGGCCGCCGAGACCGTCGAGAACATTTCGACGCAGGTGCGCGCGCTTCAGGATGCGGCCCGCCGCAAGGGGCTGGGGCGCGCACTCGCGATCGGCGTAGCGGTCCCCGGTCCGCTCAATGTTCGCACCGGCGTCATCTATGCCGCGCCGCATGTGAAAGCGTGGCGAAGTTTTCCGCTCCGCCGCCACCTCGAGCGCGTGCTGGGGCGCGCGGTGATCGTCGAGAACGATGCGAATGCGTGGGCGCTCGGCGAGTACTGGCGCGGCGCCGCGCGCGGCTGCAAAAACGTGGTGCTGCTCACGCTCGGCACCGGGGTCGGCGGCGGTCTCATCGTCGATGGAAAAATCGTGCACGGCCGCAGCGGGATGGCGGCGGAACTCGGCCATGTCGTGGTCGAGCCCGAGGGCCTGCGATGCGATTGTGGCGCGCGCGGATGCCTCGAGGCCTACGCGTCGGCATCCGGTTTGTGCGGCCTCCTCAAGCAGCGCCTGCACCTCAACGAATCGGAGCTTCCCGCGAAGTACCTGGATCGCGGCGGCGAGTTCTCCGCACGAGGTCTCACGAACGCCGCCCGTCGCGGCGATCCGATCGCGATCGAGATCTTCGAGGTGGCGGGCCGCTACCTCGGGGTCGCGCTCGCATCGTTCGTCAACATCTTCAACCCCGAGATGATCGTGATCGGGGGCGGCGTCGCGGGCGCGCTATCGCTGATGCGCCGCTCGATGATGCGCGAGGTGAAGGCACGCGCGTTCGCCGCTGCGGTCGCCCAGACCCGCATCGTGAAGGCCGCGCTGGGTCCGGAAGGCGGCGTAGTCGGGGCGGCTTATGCCGCGATAAATGCGTCTTAACCGAGGCCATTAGGTTACCATTTGCCGCAAGATCTGCGCGGTAGCACAAAAGCCGCGTCATTGCTGGTCTCATCAGTCGCTTCCTTGAGATGAATTTGCTCTAAGAACCGCTGTTGTGGCTGCATTTGGCATTCACTCACGAGGCGGAAAGGACTACGCTTGCGAACGGGCTCGATTCACTTCTAATCCATGTTCGGGCCGTGTTTTTCCATGCATCCACTAAAATTCTTACTACGCCGCACCCCTCTGATTCTCGGGCTGCTTCTGACAACCGTCGTGTTGGCAGTGCGGACCTCATTTGCGCAGAACGCCTTACCGCCATCGTCGACTGCCGCTTCCGCGGCGACCGCATCCGCTCCCGCGTCGGATACCAAGCCGCCAAAGTCGCACAAGTTTTTCCCCTACACGGTTCGCGCCGGCGACTCGCTCGGCACCGTCGCGCAATACTTCGGAATCCCTGCCGCGGACCTCGCGCGCATCAACAAGCTCCATGAGAACGACGAGCTGGACGAGGGCGAGACGCTCAAGATTCCGAATCCGTTCGAGGCGTCGCAGCGAAGCCTCGAGGCTCAGGTGCAACAGCTCTCTGAGCAGAGTCGCGGAAACGAGCAGAAGATCGGGCAGTCGCAGTCACAGGCGGCGACACTCGCCGGCTCGAATTCCGAGCTGACCACGCAGAACGCGGCGCTCAAGGAATCGGTGAAGGTGCTGCCGTGGTGGCGCGCAATGGCGCTCGCCGTCGGTGGCGCCGCATTGCTGATGCTGGGAGTCACCACCCTGACGCTGTTCGAGTGGTGGATGCTACGCCGGCGCTTCCTCGCGCTCAGCGATCTCGCGATGTCGCTCAGCCGCCTCGACGTGAAGTACAAGGAAACCATCGCCAAGGCTGAGTTGCGGATGCAGCAGCTCTATGGCCGCCGCCGTCCCGCGGGCGCGCCCGAGCATCTGCTGGGCGGCATGAAAACCCCCGATGAAATCGAGGTCGAGCGCCTCAGCCACGAGCTGCGCGAGACGCTCGAGCGTCATCTGGAGAAGCTCGGGGTGCGCGGTCGCCGCTCGATCGGCGCGCGATGGCGTGAGGTCCTCGGCGGCGAGGAAGAGCCTTCACCCGCGCCGCGCCCGTATCGCCGCTAGCCGCGCGGCTTCGGCTCAATGCGGATCGCGCGCGCGATCCGCGGTTTAACATTCCCGCCGGTTGGACAATAATCGAGGGCTGCCCACTCATCGAAGCTGGAGGAAGAAATGCGCATACTCACCGCTACCTGTTTTGGAATCGTGCTGTCGCTTGCCACCTGCGGGCTGAGCTTCGCCGCTGAAGGCGGAGCCGCGAAGTCGGTTACCGGAAATCTGCGCGACGGTTTCTGCAACACCACCATGGATGCGCACGGACCGGGCCACAAGAAATGCGCGATTACCTGCGCGCAGGCCGGGATTCCGGTGGTAATGGTCGAGAAAGGGACCAACAAGAGTTACATCCTCATCCCTCCCAAGGACGACTCGCCGCTGCCCAAGGATGTCATCGACAAGATGGAAGATGACGTCACTGTCACCGGCAAGGTTTACGAAAAAGACGGCGCCAGTTTTCTCCAGGTCCAGTCCGTGAAGTAGCGTGTTCGCGCGTTTTCTTCCGGGCGCCGATCATCTCCAGAATCCGCATCCGCTGGTGGTGCATTTTCCGATCGCGTTTCTATACGGCGCGGCGCTCCTGTACTTCGCCGCATGGCTCCTGCGGCGCGATTCGATCGCATGGGCGGCGCTATGGTTCCTGGTGCTCGGCCTGCTCTCGGCTGCGATCGCGGTCGGCACCGGATGGTGGTCGGCGAGCGGCGTGATGCTCGACCCATCGGTGAAAGAGAACGTCCTCGAACCGCACATGCGGCTGATGTTTGCCACCTCGGCGATTGCCGCGCTGCTGACGCTGTGGGCGATCATCAAGCGTCCGATGCCGGTGTCGGCGGGGCGCTACGTTTTCCTCTTCGGCTTGCTGGTGATGATCGCGCTGATGACCAAGGGCGCCGACTACGGCGGCATCATGGTATACGACTACAACGGCGGCGGTGGCGCGTGTCGGCAACCGATTCAGTACGTGCCGGGCCGCGCGCCGGTGAGATAGAAATCATTCGAGGGAGAACTCCGATGGCATACGAGCAGATTCAGGTCGACCTGAAAGATGGCGTCGCGACCATCACGCTGAATCGTCCCGAGAAGCTGAACGCCTACACCGCGCAGATGGGCACCGAGATTCACGCGGCGTTCGCGGAGCTCGATGCCAACGACGACGCGCGCGTGATCGTCGTCACCGGCGCGGGCCGCGCATTTTGCGCGGGTGCGGATCTTTCGGCGCGCGGCGGCAGCACGTTCGATCGCAGCGCGAACAATCCCGATCCCAATCCCCGCGCCGAAGCCACTATTCGCCCGTGGAATATGAAGAAGCCGATCATCGCGGCGATCAATGGACCCGCGGTCGGCGTCGGCATCACGCTCCCGATGCAATGGGATATCCGGGTTGCCGCGGAAAGCGCGCGCATCGGTTTCGTCTTCGTGCGCCGCGGCGTCATTCCCGAGGCGCTTAGCACCTGGCTGCTGCCGCGGCTCATCGGTGTGGCGAAGGCCAACGAGTTGCTGATGACGGGCCGCATCATCACCGCTAAGGAAGCGCTCGATTTCGGCATCGTCAGCCACGTGTGGCCCGATGCGGAGTTCAAGCAGAAGGTCGGGGAACTCGCCTCCGATATCGCGGCCAACACCGCCCCGGTCTCGGTCGCGATCACCAAGCGCCTCATCTACGGACTGCTGGGGGAGCCGTCATCCGAAAAGGGCCAGGCCATCGATCACATGGCATTCAATTGGGTGGGCGCGCAGCCGGACTCGCGCGAGGGCGTCACGTCGTTTATCGAGAAACGCACGCCGGCGTGGAAGATGAAGCCCTCGAAGGACTTCCCGAATTTCCTGCCCGAGGTGAAATGAGCCGAGCGTAGCGAAGCTTTATCGATCGGCAAGCTGGACCTGCCGATTATTCCGTTTAGCCGGAACCGAGCGGCTATGGCAAATTCTGCTTGACTTTCCTACACAAAGTAGCTAACGTACCCAACTAGCAGTTAGCGGCTCGAACCCGATGAATCGCCCCGCCGGGCCCCTCTTCCGGACGAAGGCGCGTCTATCCCACCCGAGCGCCCCCTCAAGTGTCAAAAGTCCGGCATCCAAAAGAAGACTCGGGAGAAGAGCTTCAGCGGGTCTCGCAAGTGAATTCAACAACATGATCGAGTTTCCCAATCGCGACGTGTTTGGTGCGGACCTTGCGCATTGGCAACGGTTTCTGAAATCTCGATGACGTGGCTGCGACTGCTCATCATTGGAGGGGTTGCACTTTTCTTCGTGTGCGGCCTCGCCAGCGGGAAAGACGCCCCATACCTAGGCAATCTGGAGGTCAAGATCCGCTGTCATCCGCCGCTTCTCTACCGGGACGATGTCCTGGTGGTCGAACTCGAATCGTCCCATGACAATTTCGACTTCCACCGCGGTACATCGGGGCGAGAGGCTGGCGAGCCGGCGTGGAAGATGAAGCCCTCGAAAGACTTTCCGAACTTCCTGCCCGAGGTGAAATGATTCGCGAGCGGCGTCTTACGATTGCAGGCGCGGCAGAACGTGATTGGTGAACGACAAGAACGTCTGATGGCTAAGCGGCGCAGCAATCAGGTACTCGAGATGAATCTCCTCGCGCAGCCGCGCGATTTCATCGACGACGCGCTCGGGCGAACCGTGGATGACGACGCGATCGACATATCGCGCCAGCAAATCCTCGCCGCTTCCGGCGCCTTTCGGATTCACGTAGGTCCTCAGAAGCCACTGCGCGCCCTCGCGCGCGACGACGGCGGCCTCGGCTTCGGTGGGAGCGATCGCGACCAGCCGCGCCATCGGAATTTCGCGTCCTTCAATCGAGTGGCCATGCGCCTCAAGTTGCGCGCGATACAGATTCCACTGCTCGCCGATTTCAACGTGGGTCGGATGCGGGCTCATCAGAATCGAATGACCGGCGGACGCGGCCCACTGGACCGCCTGGTCGGTCGATGCCGCAACCCACATCGGCGGATGCGGCTGCTGGAGCGGCTTGGGCAACACCTCGATGTCGTCGAAGGAAAAATATCGTCCGTGGTAACTCATGCGCTGATTGCGCCATGCCGCCAGCACGATAGCGACCGCTTCGTGAAAGCGCTCGTAGGTTTCGGTAGGCGCGACGCCGAAGGCCTTGAACTCGCGCGCGTCGAAGCCGCGGCCGGCGCCCCAGTTGACGCGCCCGCCCGACAGAATGTCGAGCAGCGCGATTTCCTCGGCCAGCCGCAGCGGATGGTAGAGCGCCGCGAGCGTCACCGCGGCGCCGATGCGCAGTCGTTTGGTACGCGCCGCGGCATACGCACCCATCACCGGGATCGACGGGCACACGCTGTAGTCGTTGAAGTGATGCTCGGTCAGCCAGACCGCATCGTAGGCGGCCTGGTCCATCAGCTCGATGCGCTGCATGGCGCGCTCGTACACGGTCGGCAGGGCAATCCTGCGATCGGGCCAACTGAAAAATTGCAGTATTCCAAATTTCATTTGTTATCCGGGCCGGCCCCCGCGCTCAGCGATCATTTGCAGATGTAGCACCGATTGGGAAATGCGCGCCAATCACCCGTTCGCCGATCGCGGCTTGACAAATATGAAACCTTAGGGTTACATATTCTTCGCATGGCAACCGGGAAAGAAGAGATGACGATTCGCAAATCGATCCAGGTCGAAACGCTCGCCGGAAATCTCGTTCAAGGTTTTCTGCGAGGAGATTGGCGCATAGTGGCCGGCGGCTTCGGCGGCAAGGACACCCGGCTCTCGATGGAACTGCGCGTCGGCGGGCGATTCTTCGAGACCCGCACCGATGGAACCGAATACGAAATCGAGCGGCTGACCGCGTATCGGCCGACGACCGCGGCGGGGCGCGCCGAGGCACTCCGATGGTTGTTTTTCCTCTCGACGCACATCTCCCCGCCGGCGACCGACTTGGCCTTCAATCGCATCGCGGTGAAGCTGGCCGGACTCCCCGGCGACGAGGCCGCGATCGCGCGCGGCGAAAAAGCGCTGCCCGACCTCATCAGCATCGTTGAGGGACAGCTCGCCAAGGGCAAGTGGATGATGGGCGATGACTTCACGCTGGTCGATTGCGGCTATGGCCCGGTCCTCAACGTGGTGGAGAAGGCAGGTTTTAGCTTCGGGAAGTTTCCGAAAGTGAGCGATTATCTGGATGCGCTGCGGGCGCGGTCAGCATGGAAGGAAACGCCAAAGCTTCCGGGTCTTTAGTCAAGACACAGTACGTATAATCCGTCTATTTGTTTATAAATTTATACAAGCTGACGTAGCATTTGTTTACGTTACGTCTGGTATCTCAGGTCAAGATATGTTTTAGTATGCAGACTTTATCAATTGAGGCGCTTGGATTATTTTTACGTCGTATCGTGGACAAGGACATGCCCTGCACCGCGTTGTCGCGCTTGCGATTCTCTCGGTGCTGTTTGTCCTCCTGATCGGAGGGAGCGGGTTTTCGCTATTC
>JBGPMZ010000104.1:0-7624 GCA_041487255.1 Binataceae bacterium (SeqCode)
GAGGCTTGCCCGCGAGCAGCTTGCGTATCTGCGGCGCGAATTCCTTGCGCGTGCGAAGTTGATAGCCGCCTGCGACTTCCTCGACGGTCAGACCGCGTCCGCCTTGGGCGTATTGCGAGCCCAGCGCGGCCAGCGCACCACGGATTTCTTCCTTGGGCACGCTATCGAGCACGGCGGCGAGCCGATTCAATGAGACCGGTTCACCGGCCGCGAAGAGCAGGCTCTCGAGAATTGCTTTGAGTCGTTCCTCGTCCAACGGACCTAACCCCCAAATCACAGACTGAAGTCGGTGCTACAAATTCCACGGAGTCAGAAATCTACTCGGAAAGATCGCCGACTTCCTCGCTGCCGCGCTCCAGGTAGATCGGGCCGAAGCGCTCTTCCTGAAATGCGCGAACCGCACGACGCCGAACCAGTTCCAGCAGCGCGATGAAAGTGGCTACCACCATCGAGCGATCGTCCATGTCGTCGAAGAGCGAGGTGAACTCCACGCGCGTGTGCTCGGCGATGGCGTCCATGATCCGCGGGATGCAATGTGCAACCGGAATGTCGCGGAGTTGGATGTCGCGTGGCGCCTTGTCGGCCAGCCGCTTGAGAACCGCACCCATCGCTTCGATCAGATCGAACAGCGATACCGTGAATTGCGGCGGCGCGGTCTGATCCTCCAGCGCGATAGGCTCGCCCGGCGCCGCAAATACATCGCGTCCGAGGATCGATCGCTCGCCGAGCCGGTCGGCCGCCTCGCGATAGCGCTGATATTCGAGCAGCCGCTCCACCAGATCGCGCCGCAGATCCTCGACCTCCTCCTGATCGCCGCCATTGGCGTGGGGCAGCAGCGCGAACGACTTGATGAGCAGCAACGTCGCCGCCATCACCAAGTACTCGCCCGCGATGTCCAGGTTGAGCTGACCGAGCATCTCGACGTAAGTGAGATACTGCTCGGTGATCTGGCTGGTGGTCACGTCATGCGGATCGAGCTCGGCCTTTTTTATGAGATGGAGCAGGAGGTCGAGCGGGCCCTCATAAATCGGCAGCCGGAAGCGCGCGTTCCCGTCGCGCGGAAGCTTCATCGCACTCTGCGTGATTTCGCCGTCGCTCACAGCAACCTCGCAAGGCCGAAATACATGGCCGCCACCATCCTGATCAATGCTTGTCCCGCGCCGTTAATCATGTGCGACAGGATGAGGTTAAACTTTTGCGAATACAGTAGAAGAAACAGTAACAGAAATCCCGCCGGTTCCAACCTCGCCAGCGCACGCGCTGCTTGATATGGCAGAAAACCCACCAGCACCCGGCCTCCGTCGAGCGGCAGGATCGGAATAAGGTTGAAAATTCCCAGCGCCACATTGACCGACAGCGACGCGCGCAACATCTCGAAAATCGGCACCCACAAGGACGGCGCCCACGGCCCTTCGAGACGAGGTTGGATTGCCAACATCAGAAAAATACTGACTGCCGCGAGGGTGAGATTGGTGAGCGGACCGGCCGCCGCGACAATCATCATTCCGCTGCGCGGATTGTGAAGCTTCCGGTAGTCGACCGGCACCGGCTTCGCATAGCCGAATACGGGGGCGTGCAGAAAAATCAGGATCGCAGGCAAGATGATCGTCCCGATCGGGTCCACATGCGCGATCGGGTTCAGGGTCAGCCTCCCCGCGCGCTGCGCCGTATCGTCACCCAGCATCTTCGCCACCACGCCATGCATCACCTCATGCAGAATGATCGCGAACAAAACCGGCGGGGCAAAGATCGAAATCTGTCTGATCAATTCGGGAAGGTTATTCAAGAACGGAGGTTTCTCTCATATGGTTTGCTCGCGACGGCTCGCGCGCGGGTGAAAAGTGCGATGGACCTTGCGCAGGTGGCTCTTCGAAAGATGCGTATAGATCTGGGTGGTGGAAATGTCGCTGTGGCCGAGCATCTCCTGGACCGCGCGCAAATCGGCGCCGCCTTCGAGCAGATGAGTCGCGAAGCAATGCCGCAGCGTATGAGGGCTGACCCACGAAAGCCTCGGGTCGAGTCCGGCCCATCCTTTTAGCGTTTTGAAGAATCCCTGCCGCGTCATCGGCTTGTGCAGCCGGCTCAGAAAAATGTAAGGCGACGGCTTCGCAGGCGGCTTGATTGTGCCTGAGCGTTTTTCCGGTTGGTCGGGTCGATCGCGTCGAACCAGGTATTCCTTGAGCGCGCGCCGCGCCGCGCCGCCAATCGGCACCATCCGCTCTTTGCCGCCTTTGCCGAACACGACCACCACGCCGGCTTTGGGATTCACCTGATGAATTTTGAGCGAGACCAGCTCCGACACCCGCAGACCGCATCCGTATGCCATTTCGAGCATAGCGCGATCCCGCAGGCCGCGGACGGTTGCAGTATCGATGGCGTCGATCAGCATCGCGAGGTGTTTGCGGCCGAGGGTGCGGGGCAGGGCGCGTGAATGGGCGCGCAGCTTTACCGCCGGAACAGGATCTTGCGCGATGACGTGCTGCTCGACCAGCTCGCGAATGAGCCCCCGCAGGCTGGAGAGCTTGCGACGCTGGCTGGAAACCGCCATTGTGCCGAGGCTTTCGAGATAAGCGGTCATCGCGCGCGCATCGAAGTGCGAGGGCTCGATGTTTTCCTCTTCGCAGAAATCCAGAAAATCGCGTAGGTCCAGCGCGTAGGCCTCGATGGTGTGCGCGCTGAGTCCGCGCTCGACCGCTTGACGGTCCAGGAATCGATTCACCAGCTCATGCCACGCCGCCCCACTCATCACCCGTGTTCTCCGCGCCTAGGTCTGGGCCGCGACGCTCTCGGCCGGCCGGTCCTCCAGGCGGTCGAGGAGTTGTTCGCGCAGGTCGCGCTGCGCTGCGATCTCGGTAATTTTCTTCCCGTCGCGATCGCTAATGTAGAAAACGTCGAGCGCCTGGTCGGCGTTGGTCGTGATGCGCGCCAGATGAATCCGCAATCCGAGCTTGAATAGGGTGTGCGTGATCGCGAACAGCAGCCCGACGCGGTCCTGGGTGAATACATCGATGACCGTGTATTGCTCCGAGGTGCGATTGTCGATCGTCACTTCAGTGACCAGGCGGCGAACGAATTTCTTGTCTGCATTTCTGACGTGATGCGCCGAGGCCACCAGGTCGGCGATATCCTGCCGGCCGGTGATCACGCGCTCGAGGTCGCGTTCGACCCGCAGCCAGCGCTCTTCCTCCATCGCGACCGCACCGGTCGGACCGGAGTGCGACACGCGAAAGACATCGAGCGCGATACCGGTGCTGCGGGTCGTGATACGCGCGGAAAGAATGTTGAGATTGTTCGCCGTCAGCGCGCCCGCGATCATCGAGAACAGCCCCTGCCGGTCGCGCGTGACCACGATGAACTCGCTAAACTCCAGGTCCGGAAAGTGTCGACGACGGGTGACCAGCGGATGCTCGCCGAGGGTGCGCATCAGGTCGAAATGAAGCTGTACCTCGCCCTCCGGTATGGTGAAGAAGTAACGGTCGGGCATCTCATCGAGGAATTTCCGGACCTCGTCCTCGGGCGCTTTGGCATTCGCGAGCAGCGTTCTTACTTCTTCCTTAACCGCGGCGAGACGGCGCGCCGGATCGACCGCTTCGCGATGGCCATGCTCGAGGATTCTGAGCGCGCGCATGTAGAGTTCCGAGAGCAGCATGTCGCGCCAGTTGTTGTAGACGTTGGGGGCGACGGCCCGCATATCCGCGAAGGTCAGCAGATAGAGTGCCTTGATCCGGTCAATGGATCCGACTTCGCGCACGAATTCGCCGACGGTGGTTTCGTCATCGATGTCGCCCTTCTGCGCCACCTGCGACATCGCCAGATGCTCGCGGACCAGAAACACCACCAGGTCGATTTCCTCGTTGTTGAGGCCCAGACGGCGGCATACTCCCGCGGTCAGCAGCGCGCCGCGCTCATGATGGTCGTGGCCGTGGCCCTTGCCGATGTCGTGGAGCAACAACGCGAGAAATACCAGCGGGAGCGAATCCAGTTCGCGCGCGACCTCGGTCAGCAGCGGATTGTTCTTCTTGTATTCGCCCGCGCGCAGCCGTTCGAGTTCGCGCACCGCCGCCAATGAATGACGGTCCACGGTATAGATGTGGTAGAGGTCGTGCAGCACCCGCGCATAGAGATTTCCGAACTCCGGGATGATCGCGCCGAGCACGCCCGAGCGATGCATCGCCTCCAGCGTCTCCGCCACGCGGCTGCGATTGCCCGAAAGGATCGTCATCAGGGTCGTACCAACGCGCGGGTCATTGCGCATCGCATCATTGTCGATGAGCGGGAGATTGTCGCGCACCGCCTGGTAGGCGGTACCTGACAGTCCGACCCCGTGCGCCTGGCAATCCGCGTAAATCGTCATCAGATTGAGCGGATCGCGCTTGAACAAATCCGGATCCGAAATCGCGAGAAGGTTTTGCTGGATGACCACGCCGGCACGAATTTGCCGCGTGAGCAGTCTTCGGCTGAATCGACAGCCGCTGCCTTCCAACACGCGCGAGATCAGCCCCTCGGAGAATCTCAGGATGGTGCTGGCGTGCTGAAAATAATTGCGCATCAGAAACGCGCTCGCGGAGATCGAACCGTCGGGCTTGAAGCCGAGCAGCGGCGCGATACGTTCCTGGTACTCGAAGGTGAGTTGGTCGAAGTGGCGCGTGCTCAGGAAATGGAGCGAGTTGCGCACGCGGAAGAGAAAGTCGCGCGCTTCCAGAACTTCGGACAATTCGGGCGCGGTGATGATCGCGCGCTGAACCAGCTCTTCGACCGAATGAATCTTGTACTTTACCTTGGCGAGCCACAGCGCGGTGTGAAGATCGCGCAGGCCACCTTCGCCTTCCTTCAGTTGCGGCTCGAGCAGGTAGATTGAATCCCCATACTTGGCATGGCGCTCGCGGGTTTCCTCGAGCTTGATTTGAAAAAACTTATGTTGATTGCGGTTGAGTACGTCCGCGGTCAGCAGCGCTTGCAGTTCCGACCAGATGGCGCCGTCGCCGGCCAGAAAACGCGAATCAAGAATCGCGGTCTTTTCTTTCAGGTCGGTCCCCGCCATTCGCACGCATTCGCGCGCGTTGCGGATTCCATGGCCGACGATCAGGCCCGCGTCCCATAGCGCATGCAGCATAATCTCGGTCACGATTTCGGCGTATGGTCCGCGCTTGTAATCGTGAACGAACAGCAGATCGATGTCGGAGTAAGGATTCAGCTCGGCGCGTCCGTAACCACCGCGCGCAACCACGCATAGCTTTTGATTCAGCTTGGCGTAGTGGCGGGTGTGCTCCGCATCGGCATAGCGGAACAGCGCCCGCATCATGTCGTCGATAGCGGCGGTATACTCGCGCACCACCTCGGTGCCGGAGCCGCCGGCGAAGTGATGCTCGGCGACCTCATCGCGAATCACTTCCAGATAGGTGCGGGCGATCTGCCCGGGCGCGCGGGAAGCTTCGAAGTCGCGATAGAGTTCATCCTCGCCGCGAGGAATCGTGGGAGCCGCGGTGTGAGTGGGTGTGGTCGGGGCGGCTGCGCTCACAGATTTCCCACTGTCGCCGCGGAACTCAGATAGCGAACCACCGCCGCGGCGATTCCCCGCGCGAGGACTTCCTGGTAGCGCGGCGAGGAAAGGCGTTGCGCCTCGTATGCGTTGGAGAGAAATCCGCATTCGACCAGTACCGCCGGCATATGCGCGCCGACCAGCACATAGAATGGTCCCATCTTCGCTCCCAGCGGATTAACCTCCAGCCCCAATTGCGTATCCAAATCAGCTACGGTTTGTGCGTCGACCATCCGCGCCAGCGAGGCCGCTTCGGTCGCCTTATAGTTCTGGCGCAGATCGGCAAGGATGTAGTTTAAGTTGCCGTCCCGCGGCGCGCTAGTTCCCGTCACGCCCGCGTTTTCCATCCGCGCGAGTCGAATCGTCGCGCGATCGGTGGTGTTGTTCAGGTAGTAGACCTCGATGCCGGTGGTTTCGGGATGGGGGCTCGAATTGAGATGAATCGATACGAACAGGTCCGCGTTGGCGAGGTTGGCGCGGCGCGTGCGCTCCGGCAGCGAAATGAAATCATCGCTATCGCGGGTGAGCTGCGCACGCACGCCGCGAGCCTTCAGCGCCTGAACGACGCGGAGCGAGGTGTCGAGCGCGAGATCCTTTTCGAGGATGCCACTAGCCGACTGCGTACCGGGGTCGTAACCGCCGTGTCCGGGATCGATCATGACGAGGGGATTTCCGGGCAGAAGTGGTATCGAGCCTGGAACCTCCGGCGACGGAGCACGAATCACGACCGGTTGGGTAAGTGCGATCCCATCGGTCTTCGAAGGCTCGCCGCTTCTCGGTATGAGCAAATTTGCGACCTGCCCCGCAGGCGCGAGGCGAAGCACGATCGCGCGATTGCGCTGCACGATCGCATAGTCGGCCTTGCCGGAAACCTCGACGATGATGCGTGCCGCCATACCGTCCGGACTGATTGCTCTAACGGTTCCGATTGGTGCGCTCTCGCGACCGAAGAGGGGACGTGGGGAGATTTGCAGGGCGGTGCGATCGAGATCGATCCACAGCTCGTCGCCATGAGCGGTCAGGCGCAGCCGCGGAGCGGGACTATCCAGGGTGAAGATCAGTTCGGTGATGGCGCCCGCGCGATGGAGGTTGGCTGACGTTATCGCGGCGTCGGCATATGACGCGGCGAGCAGCAGCATCGCGAGGATGATGGGCAACCTCTTCAGCATAGTCACCGATACGCGCGACGGCGCTAATCGACACCGCCGCTCAGGCGCGACTTCAGTTTCGCCAGCATCGTGAGCGCATCGACGGGAGCGAGACGATCGATATCAACCGTGCGCAACTCTTCGAGGGCGCGGCTCTCGATAGGGGTGAAGAGGCCAAGCTGCGCCCCTCGATTCGACTTGTCCGCGTTGCGCGCGAGGCGCGCCCTGCCGGCGTCATCGAGTTCGCCTTGTTCGAGGTTCGACAGAATCTGCCGCGCGCGTGTGATGATGCCGGCGGGAAGGCCCGCGAGCTTCGCCACCTCGATACCGTAACTGCGCGAGGCCGGCTGCTCGACCACCCGCCGCAAGAAGAGAACTTCCCCGCCCCATTCCCGCACCGCCATGGAAAGATTTTTTACCCTCAGCTTCTCGCGCGCAAGGTCAGTCAGCTCATGAAAATGGGTCGCGAACAGCACTTTGGCGCGGGTGGCGTCGTGGAGATGTTCTGCCACCGCCCACGCGATCGCGAGCCCGTCAAAGGTGCTGGTGCCGCGCCCGACCTCATCGAGCAGTAAAAGACTGCGTTCCGTGAGGCCTTCGAGCAGGCGCGCCGTCTCGCGCATCTCGACCATGAAAGTGGACTCGCCGCGCCGCAACTCGTCGCGCGCGCCGATCCGCGTCAGCACGCGATCCGTCAGTCCGAGCTTCGCCTCGGTGGCGGGCACGAAACTGCCCATCTGCGCCATGATCGCGATCAATGCGACCTGACGGAGGTAGGTCGACTTGCCCGCCATGTTGGGGCCGGTGATCATCAGCAGCTGGTTGCTGTCCGCATCCAGCAGGGTGTCGTTCGGAACGAAGCGCTCCCCCAGCTTCATCGCCTCAATCACCGGGTGGCGGCCGTCGCGGATATCGATAACGTCCAAATCATCCACGA